>JBFYXR010000092.1:0-6834 GCA_041310455.1 Desulfobacteraceae bacterium
GTCCAGACACTCAAATTAATTAAATACATTGGCTCTTTCTTTTATTTAATTCACTTATAGCAGAATAGAACTTGACAAGCTGAGTTGTGGTCGAATCACTCATGAGGAGGCACGAGATGAAGATATTGATGACCGGTGGGACAGGTTTTGTCGGTTCTTTTCTAACAACCAGGCTTCTCCATGATGGACATATAGTGTCGATACTCACACTAATTTAACACGACGCTAAAACGGGGTCACTGGGTGTATCTTTTATTGTTGGAGATCCATTGGCGCCCGGACCCTGGCAACAGGTGGTAAATAATTATGATGCCATCATAAATCTTGCAGGCGCCTCCATCTTTAACAGGTGGACTGCGGCGCAGAAGAGGGCAATAAGAGAAAGCAGGATCAATACAACGAGGAACATCGTTAACGCTATAGATGAATGTTCTGGCAAGGCGGTCACCCTATTGAGCGCCTCGGCGGTTGGTTACTATGGATTCCACGGTGATGAAGAGCTGACAGAGGAAGCTCCGCCAGGAGACGACTTTTTGGCTACCATAGCACGAGAGTGGGAAGAAGAAGCTCTGAGGGCACAGCAGAAAGGGGTGAGGGTTTGCATCACACGATTTGGGATTGTGCTCGGCGCTGATGGCGGAGTTCTTGGCCAGATGGTCCCACTTTTCAAGAATTTTATAGGTGGACCTATCGGGAACGGAGAACAGTGGTTTTCGTGGGTGCATGTCGATGATTTAACCGAGGCATTTTCTTTTCTGCTCAAACATCCGGAGCTATCCGGTCCCTTTAACGTATGTTCACCAAAACCAGTCAGAAATAAAGAACTCGCAAAGACGATCGGAAAAGCTCTCCATCGTCCCTCGTTAATGCCGATGCCTGGTTTCATGGTCAGATTAGTATTAGGTGAATTCGGTTCAGTTATCCTGAAAGGGCAAAAAGTTATACCCAGGCGCCTTTTAGAGAATGGTTATGATTTTAAATATCAGGATATCGACAAAGCGATTGCATCCATATCCAAGAAGCACAGAGAGGCTTACCCAATGTGACGCGGATTCAAACTATTGATCATGCATTTGGAGATACCGTTTTAATCACAGGTTAATAGTCTTTTAATACCTAAAGCAGGCAAACTGATCCTCAAACTCGATCCACTGGAGAGAGGAAAGGAACTCAATATGGATGATGTGTTAAAAACAGCTAAAAGATGCAGACATTACGCCATGTGCAAGATCGATTTTTTGGGCTCCGGGTTATGCAGATCGGGTGCAGAAAGACATTATGTTTCTTTTTATCCTCAGGGCAGGATGGACCTCTATGCAGCACTGGCAGAGAACAGGATACCCGTTACTGAAAAGTGTGTCGAAATTGCTGAAAGCTGTGACCTTTGCGGCAGATGTGACTTCCAGTGCTATTTTGTAACAGAGATGAAACCATCCATTGTCATGAAGGCATTAAAGAAACACGTAGAACTTCACCTGAAGAATGGCGGGCAGGTGCTGACAGCTGAAAGAGACAGCATCCTTGATGAACTGAGAGAAGTAGTGGGTGAGTACTGGGCAACAAACGACCGTGCAGTTGCGCTGACCTATTCCTCTGACCCATGCCCTATCGCGGCGCCCCACATGCCGGCCTATGTTGTTATGCCCCATTCAACCGCAGAAATATCGGCTGTTATTAAGCTCTTAAACCATTATAAAATTCCATACGCGGTACGGGGGAACGGATCAAGTGTTATGGGATTTGTAATGAGCGAGGGTGCGGTTATTGACCTAGGCAGAATGAAGACGATAGACTTTGACGAGAAGAACTGGCTGGTCAGGGTAGGTCCCGGCGTTGCTGCTTTTGATCTTCAAAAAGCTGCTGTGCAGCGCGGATACAGGGTAAATGTAGCGGAGCCTTCGGCGCTGGTTTGTGCCAACATCATGTGTTCCGGCATATTCTCTCTGTTCTCTGCGAGCTACGGCACAGCAGCTGATAATTACACTGACGCTGAATTTGTGGGGCGCAGCGGGGAAGTCTTCAGGCTGAACGAAAAATCAGCGCCGAATTTGTTCGCGTTCAGGAGGGAGGATTCAGCAGTCCCGGGAATTTGTTCATCTGCATCTGTCAGGCTTCACCCTGTTACCTCTGATGAAGGCGCGGCGTTCGTTCCGTTTGAGGCCCTTGAGCCGGCGCTTGATTTTGCGAGGGAATGCGCCATGCGGCGCATAGGACTTGGCATAGGCGTGCTGGGCGGAGAGTATATATCCGTTTTCCTGTCGCCCACTAAAAAACTTGCAGATGAGGTGAAGGACACAATTAAAGATAAATTGAAGATTGAGTACCTTGTGCTTGTGATCGGTGATAAATACGCGCTCAGATCGATAAAAGAGATGGGATATAATTATTTTGACAACCGCCTGATCAGGACCCTTATCCTGGGGCTCCCTTCACTCACCTCGGCAAAATGGTTTGACCTCATGAATGAGCTTGCCGATGATGAACCGTTCTCGTATCTGGGGCTTAGACGTTTCCCTGACTTTGCAGAGGCGGCGCTTGCGCCATCGCCTGCAAAGCTTGTGCGCTCCGTTGACGCGGAACTTCGTCCCTTCTTCGAGAAGCTTTATGCACGGCCTGAGATGACCGATCCGGTTTGGCTTAACATGTTCAGGATTGTCAGTTCACGCATGGGGCGTGAGAAGCACGTGGTAGCAATGATTATATATCTCCCGATAGATAATAAATTAATTACAGATATCAACAGTGAGTTCAAACGCATCGCTGACAGCCATGGACTTAAGAACGATTACGGCTTCATAACCCCACTTGATCAAGGAAAACGTTGCGTGTTTGAATATGACTACTATCTTGACCATAACAACCCGGATGAGAGAATGAAGATGCAACAGGCTATGATGGATGCCGGAATGATGATAGAGAAATATTATGCTGAAACAGGGACTGTAACCTGGATAAGGCATGTGTTCTGCCAGGGCTTCAGCAGGAAGGAGAGTTTTCTCTATTCAGGAACCGTGACTGATAAATGCCAGGGATAATAATGGAGAATCATAAGAAATACTTTCTTACCGGAGCTACAGGCTTCCTGGGGAGCCATATAATGGCAGGGCTTCTTTTAACGGGGAAAGGCGTCGTTATAGCCGGGCGGCCTTCAGGGGGTGAATCGCTGAGGGAAAGAATCAGGAGATTGCTTAAATGGTTCGGCATTATACGCCTTGAGCCGCTGCTTGAATATTATGAAACCGATTTTTTCAAATCAAGGCTGGGGTTGAGCGAGGATGAATATAGAAACCTATGCAACTGGGGCTTTAGTATTATTCACTGCGCGTCAGACACAAGCTTTGCGGAAAAGAACCGCGCAAGGGTTTAAGGTCCAATGTGGAGAGCCTCACCGAGATCCTTAATTTTGCCCATGAGAGTAGGACACACTGTTTCCATTTTATAAGCACCGCATATGCAGTAGGCGCCGACCGAATCGAATGCCCCGAAGCGCAGATAAACACAGCGCGTTTCACCAACGTTTATGAAGAGAGCAAGGCGCGTGCCGAGAGCATAGTATCCGGAAGATGCGGGGAGGTCGAGATCCCATATACCATTATACGACCCTCAATTGTATACGGGAATTCTGTCACAGGGAGATCTCTCAAATTTAATGCACTCTATTACCCAATCAGGTCTCTGCAGATTATACGGGATATATATCTTGAAGATATAAGAAATAATAATGGGATAAAATCGGCCGAGTGCGGCGTATATATTAACAATCAAGGGGCGCTCCATCTTCCTATTAAAATATTCATTCCCAATGAAGGCAGAATAAACCTTATTCCTGTGGATTATTTTACAGACACAATTATCTCAATAATAGATAAGCCTGTATCTGGAACGATCTATCACGTCACAAGTATTAATCCTGAAAGCATTTCAAGATTGGTCTCATACACTGAACGTTTTCTAAACATAACCGGGATTGATGTCGTCATAGGCACATCCAGCGCGGACGAGTTGAGAAATCCGCCTGAGGAACTCTTCGACCATTTCATCAAGATATACCGCCCCTACCTTTCGGACACAAGAATTTTTAAAAGAGAGAATACTGACATGACAACCGGCGGTGTTCTTCCGCCTGGTCTCGACTATCAGATTTTTCAGAAGTGCATGGCTTTTGCCAATTCTGTTGACTGGGGGAAAACGCTATTTCGATAACATAATTGTTTGTTATACTTCGTGGCGATCCATCGGGCAAAGTTGTATTCAAGAAATGTATCATTAATGCCTTCAATTTATAACTGGCTGATCAGCTTATTATCTGATGATAAAATATTCTTTTTAAACATGGTGGCAGAACCATTGTCGCTGACGTTTTTATGTCAATATCAATATATGGTATATGACATTATGTAAACGTGGCGTATAATCTATAATATATTGGGCAATGTTGCGCGGTATAGTATAAATCCAGAAAAATTAATAGAGTGTAAATTCTTTCCTTTGAACCTGCCACAAACCTGGAAAGGGAGATCAATAGGCTTCAGGGTTGTTTTGCAGCGCAATCCCGCAAATCTTCCTGCTGTTACTTTCCCCGATCTTCGTGCGCATGGCGGGCACTCCGCATACGGGGCATCCCTGCATCCTGAGGGGTTTTTCAAGCCTGCTTCCATGAAGAAGCTCTTCATCCTGTAACAGGTTTACCGTAGGGCCATCCGCAATTACCCGGCCCTGATGGAGCATAATGGTCCGTTCGCACAAGTCCATGGCCATATCCAAATCGTGCGTGGCGATAATCTTTGTATGATGAAAGGTCTTCAGGAGTTCAATCAGACGTCTGCGTGACATGGGATCAAGACTGGATGAGGGCTCATCCATTACCAGTATGTCAGGCGACATAGCCAGGACGCTTGCTATAGCAACGGCCCGCTTTTCCCCCTGGGATAGCCTGTAGGGCGGGCGATTCCTCAGATGTGCGGCGCCGACCGTCTCCAGCGCCTCCATGGCCTTACGTTCCAGTTCATCCTTTTCGAGCCCGAAGTTCATTGGCCCGAATGCAACGTCCTCAAAGACCGTGGGCATGAAGAGCTGATCGTCGGAATTCTGGAACACCATGCCTACCGAACGCCTGACGGTATTCAGGCTGGTCAGGGAGACAAGATAATCGCCTACACGCATCTTGCCCTGCGTGGCGATCAGATATCCGTTCATATGCAGCAGAAGTGTTGATTTGCCTGCCCCGTTTTCGCCTACCAGGGCTACAGATTCACCGTGGGTTATCCGGAAGGAGACGCCCTTTAACCCGATCGTCCCGTCAGGATATGTATAATGCAGATCGTCAGCCTCAACTATATGATGGCTCATTTTAATGCCTCCATTACAATCTCTCCCAGCCTTACGGAAATATTATTCATTCGAAAGGCAGCAAATAACAGCGTCCATCCTGCGACAAAGGCAAAATCCTTCCAGCCTGCTTTTAGATCCCTTATCAGACGGATATTTCCGTCAAAACCTCTGCAACGCATTGCGAGATAGATGCGCTCGGCACGATCGAAGCTTCGGAGCAGCAGATGGCCTATTATGGATATGAAAATTTTAAAAGGCCTGGACCTGGAGTTAAAAGACCTGAGTGACCTCGCCATTTCCATTCTTTCAGCCTCGTCAACCAGGACAAAGATGTATCGATAGAAAAATAAAAGCTGGACTACAAAAGGTCTTGGCACGCCGAATTTTCTCAATGCAAGACATACGGCATTAAACCCGGCCAGGGCGACCAGGATCAACGCAGCCGATACAGTCAGAAGAAACCGGATAAGAATGGACAGGAAGGATATCCATCCGCCGGAGATTCCTATTGACCCGATGTGAGAAATGATTTCTCTGTCCATGATGGGGTTAAAAATGCCGATAAGAACAGCAAAGGGTGCTACCTGAATAACCTTTTTTAAGAAATATCCTGGAGGCAGCCCCCCGCTTGATATCAGGATAATGGGATATGCAAAAAACGGTACAAAGGCGAGGATAGTGTATTTGTCAAAGGAGACCACAGCAACAATGAATAACAGTGTGGTGATTAATTTAGCCCTCGGGTCCAGACGATGCAGAAAGGTATCGCCTGAGGCCAGTGTATCCATATAGCGAATATCCAGATAGTTTTTACCTATGTTATTCATAATAAATAATCTCTAACAGGAAGCCTTGCGGCGTCTGAGCAGAAATCCGATTGCAACGCTTAACAGCAGCACCAATGCCCCTCCGACTATGCCGGATACCGAGGTGCCTGGATCAACGGCAGGCCATGCAGGCTTGGAAGCGGTCTCCGGCTCCTCTGCCTGAGTCTCGTCCTGCTTGAAACTGTAATCAGGCAGGAAGGCTGTTTTTTCCTGCATACTGGAAAGTGATTTGTGGATACTATGTTCGCTTTCCAGCTCTTCCACTCCGGCTGTCTTGAACATGGCCCATTCCAGGCCGTCCGGATTCGCGGAGGCAAACCAGCTTAAGGCGCCTCCCACGATTACAACGGCAATAATAAGCCCGACAAGGACCTTTGTAATACTTATCTGGCCGATTTGTTTTAAGTGAGCTGCGGTGTTCAAGATTTCCGGTCTTGCGTTCCATACAAACATGACCACAGCGGCGGTAACGATGCCTTCCACTATTCCGATAGCAAGGTGAATCGGCTGCATCAGGAGGATAAAGGTGCTGAAGGGCAGTTCCGAGATGCCTGAAAACACCGTCTCCAGAACAACACTAAAGGCCCCCAGCTGTAGACCTATAATCGCGGCTATGAGAGATCCGGTCATTATCCTGCCCTTTGTTGGATCATCGCCGACAATTTTTTTATAGATA
>JBFYXR010000093.1:0-5416 GCA_041310455.1 Desulfobacteraceae bacterium
GTCCACGCAATCAGTGGCAAGGGGGTACCCGGTTTTAAAGGCCAGGGCGGGCGCCAGGTCCATGGACCAGGGCGTATGTCCCATAAATGTAATTAGGGGCTTGCGTTCATTTATAAGGACCGCCAGTATCTCCCTGTAGTCATCAGGGTTGAAATTCTGCAGCCTCTGATCACTGCAGGCAATAACCCTGTCTGCCCTGTCCTTCAGGTCATTGACAAGCTTTCCGGTGTTGTTTCCCAGTATGGCCACCGACAGTCCATACCCGTTTTCCCTGCAAAGTTCCGATGCCTTGTTCAGCATCTGCAGGGTGATCTCCCTCAGTTCATCATTACGGTGTTCCGCAATAACAAGTATCTCAGCCATTATAGACCCACCCCCTTTTCACGGATAATCCGTATAATCTGTTCCGCAAGTGATCCGGCATCGCCCTTCAGCATCTCGGCGCCTTCCGTTTCAGGAGGCATGAACATCTCCTCCATAATCAGATGGGGCTGCAGGTCAGCGGTGGAAAGGCCCAGTGAATCGGCGTTGATTACCCTTATCTCCTTTTTGGCCGCCTTGCGGATGCCCATGATTGACACATAGCGGGGCTCGTTTATACCCGTCTGGATTGCAAACAACGCAGGGAGGTCCACCAGGGCCATCTCGTCCTGCCCCCCCTCAAGTTCAATTGTAATCTGCGCCCTGCCGTCCGAAGGTTTAATGCTGTTGACGACCGAGGCATGGGCCAGGCCCAGGCGCTCGGCCATCAGGCCTCCTGTTATGCCGTTATTAAAATCATCCGACTGCACACCTGTTAAGACCAGGTCATGGGGCAACGTCCTAATAACAGCCGCCAGTATCCCTGCAGCCATGAATGCGTCAGGCTTAAGGCTCCCGGGTTCGATCCGTATCGCCTCATCCGCCCCCATGGCCAGGCAGCGGCGCAGGACCTCCTCATCCGCCTCATTCCCCAAAGTAACCGCCGTTACATGGCCGCCGGACTGCTCCTTTATCCTGATGGCCTCTTCAATGGCATAATTGTCCCACTCATTTATGACATATACCAGGTTATCCTTGCGGATATCCTGCCTTGATGCATCCAGCGCCAGGTCCACTTCCTGCGTGAAGGGCACATTCTTGACGCAGACTATTATATTCATTTTTTTACCTCCAAAAACAGGTATTAGACCATATTTTTTATTGATTCTTAACAAATTTTTTTGGGTTTGTGAAGCAGGATCGGTTAAATGACCGGCTTAAAACAGTCCTGATTTTTTAATCCGCAAAATTCAGCCTATTCGGGAAACGGGCTTAATGAAACTTCCCCGCCCCGAGGGGCGGGGTATTGAATCGATGCTTCGCAATAAAAAATTCATTAGAGTGTAACGTTGCTATAAAAGATTTTTACTAAAATCCATTGCACATGGCAAGTGACAGTGCGCAGAAAAAGACTGCCAGGATTATTTCTTCATTTCCTTCATGGTTTTCTGGGCATTGTCCAGAAAGTTAAGGAAGGTGTCTGCATTGGGCGGACCACTGGATGGGCCGATGTGAGGCCTCCATCCGAAACGGCTGATTTTCCATTCTCCGCCCTCTTTCACGTAATCTATATCCAGCCAGCTCTGGACAAAGTAGAGCGTCTGGAATGTCACTGGATGATAATAAAAGAAATAAATAGAAAATTTCCCGTTGGCCTTGTCGCCATCCAGGTCGATAATGGGATGAACAATAATATCTCCTTCATTCCCGCTGTGGTTTTTGGCTATGGATTCCCGATACATCTTCCCTGCTTCCGCTCTTGTCATTTTTTGAGGCGAACCACCACCGATATCAAGCACAAATTCTTCCGCCAAAATATCTTCTATTGTCTCATAGTTGCCTGCCTGGAGGAAAGTAACATAGGTATTCTGAACCCTCTTAATCGCCTCGATGTCCTCAAAATAAGACAGCTTTTTTCCCATCTCCTCCAAACGCTGGGTCATCTCCTCCATCTTCGCCTGATTCTTTTCCGACGCCTCGTTACTGCAGCTTGATCCGATTAAAAATGAAAAAAAACATGCTAAAAAAATTAGAAGCACCTTTGTTTTCATAGAATTTCTCCTTTGGATTAAATATTATATAGCATAAATAAAGATATTGTTTATATCTCTCATCTGCTTATTCATTGTTGTAGACTGCCCCGGGATGTTCAGGTCCCCCCACGCACTCAAAGAAGAGGAAAGGCTTCTGGGACTTTTTCACTGTAAACGGGCCATGCACCGTATTGGCGGGGATATATATTATTGCACTCTCCTTAATAGTATGCTTTTCCTTCTCAGGACCGATCGACAGCTCGATCTCTGCTCCAAGGTATCTGGGGTCATCATGGTCAATACCATGAAATATCATGATCGATTCATATTCGTGGGTCTGGCTATTGATTATTGAATAGGGCGCTTCCTCCGGCCGGTACCTTATGATGCGAACCAGCGGTGTCTCCGCTATAATATCCGGATCGTTATACGCAATCCATTGGCCGCCTTTAGGCTGTTTTCTTTCCAATCCAACCCCTGACCTTAAAAGATGGCTGTATATATATCCGCTCGTTCTTGCATTTGCTATTTGCTCTTTAGTTAAGGTTGACCAGGTGCCGTCAGCGATTTGAGCGGCAGTGGGAGTGCCCTGCATGCCACCGGCATTAACAGGCCCGCCCTGGCCACCTGCACCAGGAGGTCCTCCCGCGCCCGGATCTCCGCCCGGCATGCCGCCTGCACCAGGAGAGTCGCCCTGACTGCTGCTTCCTCCTTTAGGAATATTAATAAAAACAAATGTTATCGGGACCCTGATCGTTTTTAACAGCCATGGCCAATGCCACTGGCCCGCAGGCACAGATATACTCATGGACCTGCTGGCCGTGGGGTATTTCTCCAGATTTATGCCCCTGCCCAGAAAAAAGTCCATATCCGCACCCAGATCCATCGGATCATCCGGATTATTACCAAGATAGCTCAGGACCTCTATTTTATCCTCATGCTTCTCAGGCGACATGTGGGCAGGCATGGGGCCTGGGGGGTCAAACCTGAGAACGCTCGCATTCATTTTGCATCCTTCAATATTGGAAGATCCAATGCCGAACACATTGGTGCCGCGCTCACTTTTTGATAGCTCTTCCGGCGGATAGAAGATGTATTTCCCGTATTTTGTCCCGTCATCCTTTAAGCCTACTGCAGAGACTCCCGGGAGTCCCCCCGTCGACACTCCTCCCGCTGCAGCCATCAGCTTGGCCGACTTCATAAGCATTCCAGCCCCTAACGCCACTGAACTCGCTGATATAAATTGCCGTCTTCCCAGATTCCGATCTAAAAAATCCATAAAAATACCTCCTTTATTGATTTGTATTGGAATGTCTCTAGGATAAAGACCTGGCTGGCCATATGGTGCCGCCCAGTAAAACTGGGTTGTGCTCATTAGGATTGATTATCGTCGATGTACACGCTTTTTCATCAGCCGGGGCATATCCTTTTTAAAGATAGATATTCAATTTGATCCGGATGTTCATCTCAAGAGACGCTCTCCGTAAAACTTTTTAATTGCCTGTTCCCGGAAAGGGCGGGGTTGCATCCGGACCGATTCTGCGTGTCCATTTCATTGAACTGATCTTCCATTCCCCATTCTGCCGCTTGTATTCCATGTCGTAGACACCCTGCATCCAGAACAGCATCTGCCCTGTCAGCTGATAGTTATACATCATATATATGAGCCATTTGCCTGTTGCCGTGTCCCCGTTCACCTTGATGATCGGGTGGACAACAAAATTGCCCTCCTTGCCGCTGTGTCCCGGCTTAATCATCTCAAAAAATGCCGCAATCCCCTCTTTGCCGGGAGAGACAGGCGGGCCGACCTCGATCTTGGCATCATCCGTAAAGCAGTCCACGATTTCAGTCATCCCCATTTCAGAGAATGTCAGATGATTGACATAGCGATAATGAAGTTGCTTGATTGCCTCGATATCCTCAGCGACCTGGACCCTCTTTTCCAGGGCCTCAATTCGTTGCAGCAGTTCATCAGTGCCTGGCTTTTTTTGCGCAGACCAAACCTGGGAAGAGGTGGAACTTATCAAAAAGAGAACAAAAAAGATCGTCATTGTTTTTGAAGTCATGATTTTACCTCCTGCTAGAATTTTCACTATAATTAATGGGTGAGACATTAATTTTACTCTTCATCATCTCCAAGCCCCAGAGACTCCGCAAGCAGCTCATTCAGGTCCATGACCCTGAGCCTGCCTTCAAAACCTGCTGTCTTCCTGGCATCCTCCAGCATTATCAGGCAGTAGGGGCATGCGGTAATAACAGCATCGGCGCCTGTATCTACCGCCTCCCTGATGCGTACCTCCGAGAGCTTTTTCTCATCTTCAAGCTCCTGCCACATCCGTCCACCGCCTCCGCCACAGCACAGGCTGTCTGAACCAGAATGCGCCATCTCCACGAGGCTTATTCCCGGGATGGATTTGATTATCTTTCTGGGAGTTTCGTATATGTGATTGTATCTCCCCAGGTAGCAGGGATCATGATAGGTGACCCTGATATTCAATGGTTTAAGGGGCTTAATCAGCCCCCCGTCCATCAGTTCTTCCAGCACCTGGGTATAATGCATGGCCCGAAAAGACGTTCCCTTATCCGGGGTCTTTAACTCCTGATATGCAGGGTATTCATTTTTAAATAGATTAAAGCAGTGGGGGGATGAGGTGACCAGATCAGTAATATTATATTGTTTAAAGAGATCAGTTGTCTTTTTCACCTGTTCATCAAAAAGCCCTTCCTCACCCACTCTCCTGGCTATGTCCCCGCAGCATGTCTCCTTTTGTCCCAGGACGCCGAAACTGATGCCCGCATGGGTCATTATTTTAACAAAGGCCCTGGCAAGCTTCTGTGCCCGTGTATCAAAAGAGGTTGTGCAGCCTACAAAATAACACAGGTCCGCCTTAGCCCCTTCGGTTATGTCAGGAACAGCCAGGCCTTCCGGCCATTCACTCCTTTTCTTTTTGGAGCGCTCCCAGGGGTTATTAAACATGTACAGCGTTTCAAGCGATTTGGTAAGAAGAGGCGAAACGCGGCTCCCCTCCTCGATCTCCGCTGTCCTTACCCGCCTGATGGGCTCCAGGGCCCCGATGTAGACCGGGCAGACCTCCAGGCATGCCCTGCATGTGGTGCAGTACCATATCTGCTCCGTAGAAATCTCGGGTTTTGTTGAAATTGATCTTAATAATCCTTCGCGGAACCATTTTGCCCTGCTTAAGGGATTGAACTTCACACTGGTGAATTCCTTTGCCTGTGAAATGAATTCCCTGGGAGAAAATGGCTCCATGGCAGAGGCTGAGGGGCATACCTCATTGCACCTCCCGCACCTTGTACAGGCCGAGAAGTTGACCATGTCACTGAAGGAAAACTCCAGACCC
>JBFYXR010000095.1:0-4262 GCA_041310455.1 Desulfobacteraceae bacterium
AGTGTTTAAAGCGGTTCATGTATCCCCCCTCAATAAGTTAAGGTTTGTTGGCTTCCATTCCGGTAAATGTTTTATAGGGAACCCAGAATATCTTTCTATCTTATTTTATCAGATATAAATACTCAATAAAATTTGAGGTCTCATTTTCAAGCGGTAAGCCCCTTAATAAATAAAACCCCCAATTACCAAATATCTTTTCACATCAAACAGGTTGATTGGACACAGCCTGTGGAATATCTTCCAATTCATGCCTTCCAAAGATGTATATATTAAGCCGCCCCTTTTCTCAGGGTCGGCTTATGCAGAGGTATGATTTAGAGTAGATTGCCAGTGGAGCCCTGGCGGCGTGCCTGGGAAATCAGCTGGCTTGCCGGGGTATTTCGGGGGGGGGCGCAAAAAAGGGCAGAGAGTTTTGGATGTGACTTTTGACTCACACCGGATACCTTCTGCCCTTCATGTATTCAGGCTGCTTCAGCCGCTATATCTTTTCAACGTACTCGGTAATAAACCAGAAACCGGCATCAACGACATATTCCTTGGCATTATCAGCCTTTGTCAGCTTTACATTTACCATATAGGGCTGGAATTCGCTCATCAGCTCGTCAAAATCGGACGCCACTACCGTCCCTTCTGCACCGGCAAACCTGTACCCCGGAGGCGTAGGCCAACCCGGTATGTTCTTTATCCTGACTTTGTCTCCAATATTAAATTTTGCCATTGTTCTTCTCCTTTAAACATCCCCTTCGGGGATATTGAATAAGCTTTTACTATGAAATATTAATAATTGATGACTTTCTTGAAGTCAGTATAGTTCTTTGTCTTGGACAACAGGGCTACTGTTGCTACCGCTGCATCATTGATATAGCCCCTCATATCCGAATGCCATACAAATATATCAACCAGATACTCGCCGTTTTCATTGCGCTTGTTTATTACCTTCGCCTGGCTGAACGCGGCATCTCCTACCAGGGTGCGCGTTACATGCCTCCAGCTGTACTTTCTGACAAAACCGTCATTGCCTATCCAGTTGGTTACGCAGCGGATCATTGATTTTATTGAAATCAATCCCCAGAGAAACGCCCCTGGCTCGCCTTGTATACGGGCAACATAATCATCCCAGTGCCGCAACGTATCCCCGCCGCCCTTATAATAAAAACCTGTTGTTTTATCCAGGGCATATTCGTTATCCGTTATTACGCCTTCCTTTGCCAGCAACTGGGCTACAGGCTTTTTCTCCTCAACAGCTCCCCCGCGGCCGCCGCCCATGCCGCCCATACCGGGGACGCTGGCTCCTGTACCCGTACCTCCCGGCGCAGATCCGCCTCCTCCCTGGGTAGCTATATCCTGAAAATTAGTCGGCCCGACTACAATCGGGTTAAGCATATCTCCGACCTTTACATCCTCCCAGTACCGTATTTCAGCCCCGCGCACTTCAGTCTGACGCGCCAGTTTATCGAGATAGAGTATCTCTTCTTTGGTGAATGCGTATCTTTCCAGCGTAAACTTCGATCCGGGTCCACCCTCGGGATAGAAGATACGGACAGTATAATTCTTGGTTGAGGTTGCGATCTCGTTCCTCTGGTTGACCATGTCGTAATCGCCTTCAACATTAATAAATCCCCTCACTCCGCCGCGATCCTGCTTTTGTTCGATAAGTTGCGGCACCCTGTTCCAGGCCCTCACCGTATCGTTAACACGTATCGGCTGATAAAATTCCCAGTCCTGTCCCGGCCATAACTGAAGGTCAAAACCGCAATCCGATGTCTCGGATTCAACAGTAGTAATCATATTGCCGCCGGAAGAATACATAGGGTATGCAATAAGTCCTGCCCATCTGGTTCCAGCCGCATAACTTTCGTTGATCCAGAATGGATTATAGGTTACCGATGATGATGCTGTGCTTACCAAATCCTGTGATGTGACCAGCTTGCCGCTGCCCCAGCCCACTGCCTTGGCCATCCTTTTCCTGGTCCCCTCGACCATCTTGTCTATTGCCTTATTATAGGCATCTGTCACCTTCTGTGAGGCGGTTGCCGCCTTTGCCGTTGCCAGGGAAAAAAGTCCTGATGCCTTCAGCAGCAATGGGGCCACAAGGGCCATGGAACCCGCTTTCAGAAACTTACGTCTGTCCAGATTTTCTCCGATAAAACCCATAATTTTTCTCCTTTCTTAGTGTTGGTTTGTGTTTTTCTTAGAAAGCCTTAATGGTTATGTTTTTTCATGAAAAAATGGAAACTGTATTTGCCTTGTACCTTATACCTTGTACCTTGCGCCTTATTTATCCATTTCATAAGGATAATTTTCTTTCTTGAGCACCACACGTGGCGCATTGGGATTCATATATACGATATTATCCCATCCGATCTTGTCCAGCGGCACGAGCCTCCGGAACTTCCCTGCCTTTTCCGCTGCGTTCAGTGCGGCAAAAAATCCATCTTCAGATCCGCTGGGCTTCAATAGAGCATGGGTAGTGGCGATATTAGGAATGCTTATGGCATCCTCAGGACAGACACACCAGCACACGTCGCATCCTTCACAATTGCGCTTGACATACGTGGGGGTCTGAGTGAAATCAAGGCTTTCCATGGGGCACTCATCAATGCAGAGCGTACATTTTGGATAAATGCACTTTTTCATATCAAAGATATGTTCTGTCTTGCTCCCGTTGTCGAATGTTATGGCATCATATTCACAGGCCTTTTCGCACAGGGGATGAGAGCAATGAAGACAGGACTCCTTGACAACCAGTGAAGAGCCTTCAACTGATCCAGGCGCTGATATCATGGAAAGGTTGATTGCATCCACTAGACACATATCCATACAGGAACGGCATCTCGGGTAGATACATTTCTTTAGATCAATAGTTGGTATCATAGTATCGGCATTCGCATTGCCTGGTCTCCCGCGTGGGGCTTCGCCTGATCCGCCGGCCGCAGCCCAGCCTGATCCGCCGCCCGGCATACCTCCAGGCATTCCGCCGGGTCCACCGGGCATACCGCCTGCCATGCCTGAGCCAGGCATACCACCCGGAGCTCCGCCTGCGGCAGATGCCCCACCGGCAGCAGCCAGGCCGGCTGCGACAGGAGCTGCCCCAGGCGCCTGAACGCCCTGTCCGCCTGCGCCCGGCATACCTCCAGGCATGCCGCCGCTCATCCCGCCGCCCTGCATGGCGTTACCCATTCCTCGGCTTTCTCCAAAACCCTGGGGCACCCAGAGCGACTCTGCATCGGCTCCGGTCGGGATCTCTGGAATCAGACCCTTTTCACCGGCAAAGATCCTCTGCGCGCGCTCCGCCATCGCCTTGCCGAATGCCTCTGCCTCCTGAAGGTCAATCTCATCGGGATGCCCGTCAGTAAAATAGGGACTGGGCTGATGCAGCACATGTGAACATCCGCCGTACCAATCATCCCACCCGATGACTGTAAATGCCTTTCTCTGCAGGGCCTGATTAAGGGAAAAGAAAAACCCGTCAGGGTTTGTGCCATGAGTGCAGAAGGGCACGCAAAGCTTTCCGCTCATATTGGGCATCTTGGTTACAAAAAGCCTCAAGTTGGCCGTTTCGCGGAAATACCATATTGGTCCGCCTATGGCGACAACGTCATATTCCGCCATCTTTTTGGGATCTATCTTTTTTATCGGGGCAACATCACAATCAATTACTGATTTCATCCCCCTGTAGATTGCCCCCGCAACCTTACCGGTGCTTCCGGTTGCCGAATAGTATACAACAACGCCTTTTAGAGCCTTTTTCCCTTTAGCCTCCCCCCTTTCTGTTCCCCTTGCTGAAACAGGACTTAAAAAACCGGTCACCTTCCCGATTCCCAGGACTGCAGCTGTTGTTATTGAAGCAGCAAGAAACTGCCTTCTTCCTATTAGTGAATTAAACAGACCCATTGTCCCCTCCTTTGGTCATAATTCCATTCTCATACAGCAATGTCCGGTTAGGATTTTGCATCAGCATGCAACCTCGTCATGGGAGGCCCAATTTTTAAAATTGAAATGGATCGTATGCAAAATTCCGGAACAAAGGTGATCTAAAGCGGGCGGGTATGATCAATAATATCTGCCGGGACCTCAACCCCTTCAGCATTTGAGGTCCCTTTCCGCCCACTTTACAGGCTTGATGCTTAATCCTCAGCAGGCCGCACCATTTCAATTTAAAAAATTGGACCTCCCATGACACCTGTGCCGGTTACTACTCCTTGCAAAATCCTAACCGGACATTGCTGACTGGAACAGATATTTTTAGGGTTTGGGTGGAG
>JBFYXR010000096.1:0-8679 GCA_041310455.1 Desulfobacteraceae bacterium
ATAAAGGCCACTACCACCGAAGGCATGGGCTTCTGCGGACGGGGTGAAGGTATAGCGGCCTATTCGGTTGTGAGCCTTGTCAAAAAGGAAACTAAATGACCCTACGACTGTACAATACAGCATCAAAGAATAAAGAGGATTTTAAGCCACTGAAGGAGAATGAGGCAGGCATATATGTCTGCGGCGTTACTGTTTATGACCTCTGCCACATAGGTCATGCCCGTTCGGCCATTGTATTTGACGTCCTGGTGCGATACATGAGGGCAAGAGGGTTCAAGGTCAACTATGTGCGCAATTTCACCGATGTGGATGACAAGATTATCATGAGGGCCAACGAGCTCGGGAAGGAGCCGCTTGCCCTTGCTCAGGAAAATATAGACGCCTTTTATGAAGACATGGACAGGCTGGCAATTCTAAGGCCCGATAAGGAACCCAGGGCTACTGAGCACATAGACCACATGATTGATATGATAAAGATCCTAATAGAAAAGGGCTTCGCCTATGCGGAAGGAGGCGATGTCTATTATTCCGTTGAAAGACTGCCCGACTACGGGAGCCTTTCAGGAAGGCGTATAGAGGATATGAAGGCAGGGGCGAGGATCGATGTCGACGAGAGAAAGAGGCACCCAATGGATTTTGCCCTATGGAAGGGCGCAAAACCCGGGGAACCCTGGTGGGAAAGCCCCTGGGGGCATGGCAGGCCCGGCTGGCACATGGAATGTTCAGTGATGAGCAACTACTATCTGGGGCCCACATTCGACATACACGGGGGAGGAAAGGACCTGTTGTTCCCCCACCATGAGAACGAAAGGGCTCAGTCCGTTGCGGCCAATGGGGCGGAATTCGCCCGGTACTGGGTCCACAACGGGTTTGTCACCGTAGAGTCGGACAAGATGTCAAAGTCGCTGGGCAATTTCATTACAATCCGCGACGCGCTGAAGGAATATCCCGCAGAGGTCCTGCGTCTGTTCCTGCTGTCGAAACACTACAGGAGCCCTCTTGATTTCGCCAGAAAGGACGTACTGAATGTCCAGTCAGGGTTGATCAAAATCTACAGGACACTCCAGAGGCTTGAGTCGTTAATCGGAAGGCCTGAGTCGAAATGTGATTATGCTATGGGCTGCATTTTTCCAGGAGATGACGGAGGTGATTTTATTAAACAGTTCCTCGCTTTCATGGATGATGACATGAACACCGCCGCTGCTGTTGGCCTCATCTTTGAGAAGGTCAAAGAGATGAACAGGCTTATGGACGACCATGCAGGAAAACCCGATGAGACTCAGTTGAAGAGACTCGCCGATGACAGGTCTGATCTCTTAAAGGTCGCGGGTGTCCTGGGGACGCTTCAGGCAGAACCTGAGGAATTCCTGAGTTCCGTTTCAGGCGATTCTTATATTGATTCTGAAGAGGTGGAGAGACTGATCATGGAAAGGGCCGATGCCAGGGCAAACAAGGACTGGGCAAAGGCGGACATGGCCAGAAAGACCCTGCTGGAGATGGGTGTAATAATAGAGGATACACCACAGGGGACGAAGTGGCGCAAGTAAGATTTCAAATCTCAAATTTGAAATTTGAAATTGTTCAGGTCCCTGCGCCTTGAGCCTCATTCGACATGCTCATGACCCTGAGAGAAGTCGAAGGGCTGAGCCTTGCGCCTGCATGATTTAAGCAACTATCGTTGATATCTCGACAAACCTTTATTTTAAATAAATTTCTCTTTGCAGGCACTCATGTTCAAACTTGTCACTTCCCTTCGCCCCTGCGGTGATCAGCCCCAGGCCATTGAAGACCTTGTTTCCGGTCTTGAAAAAGGCCTTAATCATCAGGTGCTGCTTGGCGTGACAGGTTCAGGCAAGACCTTCACAATGGCCCATGTCATAGCGCGGGTCCGGAAGCCCACCCTTGTAATCGCGCCGAACAAGACCCTCGCAGCACAGCTCTACGGGGAGTTCAAGACCCTTTTCCCTGAAAACGCGGTTGAGTATTTTGTGAGCTACTATGACTATTACCAGCCGGAGGCATATATCCCCCAGTCGGACACCTACATTCAGAAGGACTCCAGCATAAATGAAAGTATAGACAAGATGAGGCACTCCGCCACCAGGTCGCTCCTGGACAGGGATGATGTCATAATCGTGGCGAGCGTGTCATGCATATACGGACTCGGTTCTCCTGACGTCTACCACAGTATGCTCCTTTATCTTGAAAGGGGCACGACCTTTTCCAGGGAGGACGCTGTAAAGCGCCTTGTAGAGATACTCTATGAACGCGGCGACTATGATTTCTACAGGGGGAGGTTCCGTGTCAGGGGCGATATCCTGGACATCTTTCCGGCATATGAAGAAGAAAAGGCGATCCGCGTCTCATTTTTCGGCGATGAGGTTGAGGCCATACAGGAGATAGATCCGCTTACAGGACAGTCATTGAAGGACCTTAACCGCATCACCATATATCCCGCAACGCACTATGTCACCACCGAAGAGATACGTGAGAAGGCAATGGCCGACATAAGTAGTGAATTAAAGGAGCGGATGGAATATTTTCGTTCAAACGATAAGCTGATAGAGACACAGAGGATAGAAGAGCGGACCCTGTTTGACCTGGAGATGATGATAGAGATGGGGTACTGCAACGGAATAGAAAACTACTCCAGGCACCTTACGGGAAGGGCGCCGGGTGAGGCCCCTCCAACGCTTCTTGACTATTTTCCAAAGGACTGTCTTGTGTTTCTTGATGAGAGCCATATCACGGTTCCCCAGCTCAACGGGATGTACAGGGGGGACAGGTCAAGGAAGGAGACCCTTGTGGAATACGGGTTCCGCCTACCGTCGGCCCTTGACAACAGGCCGCTGAGGTTCGAGGAGTTCGAGGCGAAGAAAAAACAGACAATATATGTCTCGGCAACACCAGGGCCCTATGAGCTGGGGATAGCCGAGGCCGTTGCCGAGCAGATAATAAGGCCCACGGGCCTTGCCGATCCCGAGATTGTTATAAGCCCCGCCTCCGGACAGGTTGATGACCTGGTCGGCAGGATAAGGGAAAGGACAGGGAGACACGAGCGAGTCCTTGTAACGACCCTTACAAAAAGGATGTCTGAGGACCTTACTGAATATCTTAAGGACCTGGGGATAAAGGTTCAGTATCTCCATTCTGATGTAAAGACCATCGAAAGGATGGAGATCCTCAGGGATCTGAGGCTCGGCGTCTTTGACGTCCTGGTGGGAATCAACCTGCTCAGGGAGGGCCTTGATCTGCCGGAGGTGTCCCTCGTGGCGATACTTGACGCTGACAAGGAGGGATTTCTGCGTTCCGAGAGGTCCCTTATACAGACAAGCGGAAGGGCCGCGAGGAATGTGGGGGGGACTGTGATACTGTACGCCGATCAGGTTACAGGATCCATGCAGCGGGCCATGGATGTAAGTTCGCGCCGCAGAAAGCTGCAGCTTGAATACAACAAGGAAAACAAGATCACGCCCGAGTCTATCCGAAAGGACATCGATAATATCCTGGGCTCAGTCTATGAGGCCGATTATGTTACGGCGCCCGCGATAGCCGAAGAATCCGGCGAGTACCTTACACCCGATATTATCAGAGGAATGATAAAGGATATTGAAAAGAGGATGAAAGAGGCCGCCAAAAAGCTCAGATTCGAAGAGGCGGCGCGCCTGAGGGACCAGATCAAGGAACTGAAGCAGGTTGAGCTGGACCTGATGTAAAAGACAGAAGGTCATCCAATATTCCCCTCCTATCACTCCCCCCTTAAAAAACAGGAGCTAGTGGAAACATCTCTGAAGAATTCCAACGAAAATATCTTGCGATGATGCATAAATCCTGCTATGTTATGCACAAATAAAGTCTTATCAAATACTAATTCTAAAAAGGGGACCTTTAACAGAAGACATAACATAGAGCGCCCGGTCAACAATTCCAAAGCATACCGGCAATATTGCAATGCTTTTTAGCCCCCAGTTGCTCTGATAAAATCCGACTCATAATCATCAAGAACTTTTTCCATGTTCAAGAGGTAGGATTCATGTTCTTCGGGAATTACAGGTTTTCATGTCTTTTTACAGACGAAGCGGAACTCCCGCCCTTTAAGGGCAGCACCTTTCGGGGCGTATTCGGAAGGGCGCTGAAAAATGTCGTCTGCGCGCTCAGAAGGCAGGAATGCCCTGATTGTCTTCTCAACAACAGATGCCTATATTCTGTCGTATTTGAAGCAACAGAGACACAAAATATACCTGAAAGCAGGGTGGCCTCCCCGCCCCATCCCTTTGTAATAGAACCTCCAATGGATACAGCTACACATTACCGGAAAGGAGACCGCTTTAATTTCAATCTTCTCCTCTTCGGTGACACCAACCTTCAACTGCCCTATTTTGTCTATGCCTTCGAACAGATGGGAAAGATCGGGATCGGCAAAAGGATTGACGGCATCAGGGGGCGTTTTGATCTAGAAGATGTCACAACCGGCAGCGATCCGATCTATTCAGCATCTGATAAAAAACTCAAGACAGACAAGGGGCTGGAGAGACTCTCTCTTGAAGCCGTTAACCAGGAAGATAAAGATTATCGCATTACTGTAAGATTTTTGACCCCCTTAAGGCTGAAATTTGAAAACAGGCTCTCGGCTGATCTGCAATTTCATATCCTCGCAAGGGCAATGCTTAGAAGGGTTTCTTCTCTCTTTAACGCCTATGGCGATAAAGAGCCTGAGCTTGATTACAAGGGATTGGTTAAAAGGGCGCTCGATGTCAGGACTATAAAAAATGAACTGCAATGGTTTGACTGGAAGCGTTATTCTTTCCGCCAGGACAGGGAAATGTATCTTGGCGGAATAATCGGTTCAGTTGTTTATGAAGGCAGGCTTAGAGAATATATGGAACTGATTGAACTCTGTTCAAGACTGCACATCGGAAAACAAACTACCTTCGGACTCGGTAAGTTTGAAAGTGAGATAATATCATGAAAAACATCCTTCTGGCTGTTGCCGGCCTGAGTCCCCAGGTCATAACAGAGACGCTTTATGCGTTGCACCAGAGCGCCCGAAGGGTGGACGAGATTCACGTTATTACCACAAGGGATGGAAAAGACCTTATCTATTCAGGCCTACTCGGGGGAAAGGAAGGGGGGTATTTCCGATATCTTGATGAATACGGCATTGATCAGTCAGAGGTAGATTTTTCCCACAGGAATGTCCATGTGATAACGGACGAACACGGCGTTGAGATTGCCGACATATCAAATGAAAAGGATAATGAACTCCTTCTTGAAAAATGTCTTGAACTGGCATTCCTGTTCACATCCGAGTCTGAAAATAACGTCCTGTTCTCCATAGCAGGGGGGCGCAAGACCATGAGTTCATGCCTGACCCTGGCTGCCCAGATGTACGGGCGCAGGCAGGACAGGCTTTATCATGTCCTGGTCTCTCCGGAATTTGAGGGGAACAGAAACTTCTATTACCCTCCTAAAAAATCCGTCCGGATCGAATTGAAGGACAGAAGCGGCAATCCGGTTTATAAGGATACCAAATATGCACATGTCACGCTCGTGCCGATTCCCTTTTTCTCCATACGCGATCATCTGTCGCCTGCGTTTCTCAAAGAACCGATGGACCCCGGGACGCTCATGCTTTCCCTGATAAGGGAGGAAGAATCACGCATGATACTCAATCTGATAACCGGAAGAATAACTTATAAGAATCTGGAGCTGGACCTTATGCCGGCGCATATGGCCGTTTATGCCTTTTTTGTTATGCAGAAAAAAGAGTGCCATAGGGAGGAAGCTGATTGCGGAAGATGCACGGAGTGCTTCATGGATATACAGGAAATTTTTTCGAAACAAGCTCAGATAACCGGCATATATAAAAAGGTCTCACACGGAAGGCCTTTGGATGAGATGAGCGATACGGGCATCACGGATCTGAATGTGCCGAATTTCAATTCATACAAGGGCAAGATAAAGAATGAGCTTCTGAAAAAATTCGGGCCTTATGCCCTTAAAGAGCTTGAGATAGCCCCGGAGGGCAAAAGACCCAATACCAGGTACGGGATCAGGATGGATAAGGCAAAGATGCAAATTATTTTTTAATCCAACAAGAGGGGTCAATAAAAGTTAAAAGGAGCTTTATATGAAGGATCTCAAGTTGCCTATTCCTGCCGAGGAGATACGGACCAAGATCATGATAATCCGAGGTGAAAGAGTAATGATTGATCGCGACCTCGCTGAACTCTACGGCATCGAGACAAAGCAACTGAAGCGGGCTGTCCGCAGAAATATTCCACGCTTCCCGGCTGATTTCATGTTTGAACTTGCCTTGCGGGAATACGATTCTTTAAGGAGCCAATTTGGCGCCTTAAAGAGAGGCGCCCATGCCAAGTATCTTCCTATGGCCTTCACCGAACAAGGGGTATCTATGCTTTCATCGGTTCTTAACAGCAAGCGGGCTATCGAGGTAAATATCGCGATAATGAGGGCCTTTGTGCAAATTCGAAGATTATCCATCTCACAGGAGCGACTGTCCACGAGGATCCGGGAGGTTGAGATAAGGCTGGAAGATCATGATGAGAGCATCGAGGCCATATTCGAAGCGATAGTACAGCTTCTTACTCCAGATGAAAAACCGAAAAAGCGGATAGGGTTCGAGGTAAAGGAACCGAAAGAGAGATATGGAAGCCAGAGATAATCAGGGTGCGTGCCCTTGGATACCCCCTGGAGGATGTGTACCTTCTTTGTCCCCCTTCGGAAGGGGCGCATCCCCCTTGTCCCCCATTGGAGGGGGTGTATCCCCTTTGTCCCCTTTCGGAATGGGTGTATCCCCTTTGTCCCCCTTTGGAGGGGGTGCACACCCTTTGTCCCCCTTCGGAGGGCGTGCACACCCTTTGTCCCCCTTCGGAGGGCGTGTATTTTCTTTTTTATCCCCCTTTGGAGGGGGTGTAGGGGGAGGTCTATAAGAGGATATATTTTCCCACATGTTCCTTTTCTGAAAGTTTCATAGCCTAATATGAGGTTCGCATAATGCCCAAAGAAACTGAAAGAACACGGTTAAAGAAGGTTTTCAGAAGTCTTTTCAAATCCATGGACTTCGTCTGCGACAATTATCTCAACAAGGAAGGGATCACAAAGAAGGATCGTGAAGTCTTTGCCGACATATACCAGCAGCTTGGCCTGGCATGGGAGTTCCTTGGTCTTCAGTGCGGACACTGGGATGGCTATAAAAAGTCAAGGGATAAAAAAGATGTTTGCAGGATCTGTGGAAAGGTAAAAGGGGTTGAGGAGCATTATTTATTGCTTCCCGCCAGGGAAACAAAATTAATAGGAAGGCATGTAAAGCCAAATTCAAAAAAGACCTTCACGACCAGGGCAGATGCAGAGATCATAAAAGACTCCATCCAATTTCACGGGGCCGGCCTGGATGTGGACGTCCACAACTCCTATAAAGCAAAATTCTTAAAAGACAAGCACGAGATAAACATGGCTGCAGAAAGAATCGTAACGCTGAAGGAAAGCGGCGTGGAATGCGCCATCAGTGAACACACCATAGATATAGATGTCAAAAAACCGGAAAAGAAAACCGGCAAACAAATCTATGGCGGTTTCGCCCATGAACTGAAAAAAAAGGACCTTAAACATTTTCCCGTAATCTTCAGCTTTGACGATGATTACAAGTTCCTGGGATTGACGATACTGAGATAGGTTATACGCAACGGCAACGTTGCAGTCATTTATTCTTATGCAAATCATACGTATGTTCAAATAAGATAATGAAATTATGTGAGGGAAATAATGGATGAGACTTTACTTAAAATTGCAATGGCAGGATTTTTCCACGACATCGGTAAACTTGCTGATAAAGAGATGTTAAATATTTCACAGGAATATATTGATAATCATTCCGGCATGTACCTTCCTTTTTTTAATGGGCGCTATTCTCATCAACACGCTGTCTATACGGCTGCTTTCATAGAGCAGATGAAGGATTTTCTACCGGAAGAGTTAAATGGACCGGGGTGGGGAGAGGGTGACAGCTTTATAAACCTTGCTTCTGGTCATCATAATCCCCAGACGCCGATGCAGTGGATTATCGCTATATCAGACCGCATAAGCAGCGGTTGGGACCGCGCTGAATTTGATGAGGTATACAATAAGGCAATTACACCGAAAGACTATAGAAAAACCAGGCTTGTACCTATTTTTGAGCATCTTTCAGCAGAAGCCGGCAGATACCCTGTTTCTTCGGAAGACTATAAGTACTGCTATCCATTAAGACCGATAACCCCGATGAATATTTTTCCGGGATTGAAAGATCAAATATATCCCAAGGATAATGATGCCGTATCAAGGGATTACAATTCGCTTTTTGAAGGTTTTGTGGAAGGGCTTAAAGGGTTGCTTCACCGGCAGGAGAACATGAAATTGTGGTTCGAGCACTTTGAAAGTTTAACCATGTCATATGCGTCTTCCGTACCTGCCGCAAGGGTAGGTCATGTGATTCCTGATGTGTCGCTTTATGATCACCTGAAAACCACATCTGCTCTCAGCGCAGCCCTGTTTCTTTATCACAGGCAGACAGGGTCCATGACCCTGTCCGACATCAAGGATGGAGATGTAAAAAAAATCCTGATCATATCAGGGGATTTCTATGGGATACAAAATTTTATCTTTAGTGGCGGAGATGTT
>JBFYXR010000097.1:0-3634 GCA_041310455.1 Desulfobacteraceae bacterium
TATCTGCTGTCTTCCGTATTCTATACTTTCCCTCCTTCGCTCCTGCAAAGCTTCGGAGAGCAGGGGTTCAGGGTTCAGTGTTAAAGAAGCTAAAAAGCCCAAAGACAAAGGCCTCTATCACGAAATCACGAAATTAAGAAAGCACGAAAAATTATTATTCAATCTTGATTTATTTCGTGTTTTCACTCTTTCGTGTCTTCGTGATAAAATTTTCTGTTTTCTATCTGCTGTCTTCTGTATTCTATACTTCTTAACCTTTTCCCTTTATCCTTTTTCCCTCAACCTTGTGCCTTGCTCCCCATTCGACAGGCGCATGGCCCTGAGTAACACCGAAGGGCTGCACCTTTAGCCTTATTCACTTATACCTTGAACGAATGTTATTATCAACCCTGCTGATCCTTTTAAATCCCATCCAGTGAATCAAAGGGTTGTGTAATCGCGCGTAGCGGGTATGTATGAACAATGATACACTTCGGAGTTACTCCCTATTGGTGGAGTTAATAAAAGTGCACTATCAGAACTAGCACTGATTAAATTAATATTTCTTTGGTTGATATGAAAACAACTGAACTCATTGCTTTTACTTATTTTATCTGAATCAGACAGATATTCCTGGGGATAAAAAACTGCCCTATCAATGTCATATTTCATAAAAGTCCAGTTTGCGGCAGGAATCTTGCTAATACATGCCTGGAGGCCGGCGTACTAGGAAGCAGAGGACAGAGATCGGAGGGCGGAGGTCAGAAGACATAGGAAAAAGGAGAAAGGTCAAAGGAAAAGAATATATTAGACCTGCCTACGCCAAGGCTTCGGCAAGGCTTACAGGATTAACAGGACCTACATGATGTATTTTATGCCTTAAAGCTTGTCCCGACGTTGTATTCGGGAGAAGAAATGCAAAAAGGTTTATCACTTAATTTTCATCACGAAAGCATGAAGGAACGAAAACGCGAAATAAAACAAATGATGGCAGGGTAGAAGAATAATAAAATGGTCTTTTTTCGTGCTTTCTAAATTTCGTGCTTTCGTGATAAAGGATTTTCCCTCCCGACAAGGTCAGGATTGATATTTCTCACTTCCGTCCGGGAAGTGAGAAAAACACAAAAATCCGGAAAATCCTGTTAATCCTGTCTAACTGGTTTTAGGTTTTCTTTTAACCTTTAACCGTGAACCCTGAACCGTGAACTGTGAACCTTTTACTATAAATATGCTTGACCATTACATATTCTTTGACTATACTGCCGCAGATTCATTATCCTTAAACGATTATGTTCCTTCTCTATCTGGAGCCGGGCATTTCCAAAGAATGAAAGGAAAAATCTATGAACCTGAATTTTAGACCGCTGTATTTGCCTTTATTTATCCTTTGCGTGGTATTATTTTCAGGCTGCAGCTCTTCATCCCCCTATTCCAGGACAGGAATTACGGGACCTGCCGAGAAAACTAAAACAACAGAAAATAAAAACAGTCTCGTTGATGAAAAAGCCACAGGGGTTTCATCAGACACACTGAAGGATTCACTCACACCCTTGCAGACCGATAACGAACAGGTTTCCTTATCCGATGAGAATGAAGAGCTGGATCAGCAGCCGGCCGATTCTGAAGATGTCGCGGAACCGGGCGATCAGGATCTGATAGACGGCGCCCTTGAATACTGCCAGGCAGCCAGTGAGTTTCTTGAACAGGGCGACGCCGATAGTGCCATTGACTCCCTGGATAAGGCATATTCCTACATATTGAAGGTTGACGGGACAGACAATCCAGAATTGCTGCAGCAGAGAGAAGATATCCGTCTCACAATATCAAAACGGATTATGGAGGTCTATTCCACAAGGTATACCGCTGTAAACGGCAATGGCAAGGCTATCCCCCTGGACATGAATTCCTATGTCCAAAAGGAGATTGAATCCTTTCAGGGCCGGGAACGCAATTTTTTCCTTGATTCCTATGCGCGTTCAGGCAAATACAGGCCGGCAATCGTCAAGGCCCTCAAGGCGGCCGGATTTCCTGAAGAGCTCTCATGGCTCCCGCTTATTGAGAGCGGATTCAAGGTCAGGGCCATATCCACTGCCAGGGCCCTTGGAATGTGGCAGTTCATCGCATCCACGGGATACAGGTACGGGCTTAAAAGAGACACATGGATCGACGAGCGCATGGACCCGGCAAAATCTACTGCCGCGGCAATCGGATATATGAGCGATCTCCATAATATGTTCGGCGACTGGAAGACAGTTCTCGCCGCCTATAATTGCGGAGAGAAAAGGGTCCTGAATGAGATCAACAGGCAGAAGAACAGCCTTCTGGATGACTTCTGGGACCTCTACCAGAGGCTGCCTAATGAAACGGCCCGTTATGTGCCCAGGTTCCTTGCTGTCCTGCATATTATTCATGACCCGGCAGCCTACGGCTTTACCCTGCCGAGCCTGGAACAGGAAGATGAATACGAAGAGGTTACGGTAAATAAACAGCTCAGCCTGGCTACGATTGCAAAGTCAATCAGTGTGAGTGATGAAACACTGAAATCTCTCAATCCTGAGCTGCGCCAGAACGCCACGCCAAAGGCCACCTATAACCTGAGGCTGCCGGTTGGCAAGGGGGAAGTCCTTCTTGCGAATCTCAGCAATATACCCTCGACGGTTCTTGCTGCCTATGACAATTCCGATTCTTCAACCAATACAGTCCATGTAGTGCGGTCCGGCGACACGCTTTCTTCTATCGCAAATAAATACAGGACATCGGTCAAGGCCATCATGAGCGCTAACGGCCTGAAGAATGCAAATGTCCTCAAGGTCGGGGCCAGGTTGAAGATCTCTTCCCGCAGAAAGACCGTCATTGCTGAAGCAAGCCCGTCGGTATCCAATTCAGCATCAACCGGCGAAGTAACAAGATATACCGTTAGAAAAGGCGATTCCCTTTACAACATTGCGCAACGCTACAGCACCACTGTCCAGTCTCTTAAGCTGCTTAACGGCCTGTCCGGTTCAAAGCTGTCTGTAGGGCAGGAGCTTTTATTATCTCCAGGGGTCTCAACTGCATCATCAAAGGATGGCGAGACACAGAAATACACAGTAAGAAAAGGGGACTATCCTGCCATAATCGCCAAAAAACACAATATGGATCTCTATGAGTTTCTCAAGCTTAACGGCTTGACGCCGGCAAGCACCATCTTCCCCGGGCAGGAAGTCCAGGTCGCGATGGAATGATCTCATGCTCGCCGTCATAAAATGGACCGGTGATTGCATCCTCCTGCTGGATCAAAGAAAGCTGCCCTCAAAGGTTCAGTACCTTACCTGCAGAAAATATCAGGATATTATCAGGGCTATAGAAAAAATGGCCATAAGGGGCGCCCCTGCCATAGGCATCGCCGCTGCCATGGGCCTGGCAATGGGTTCATACTCGATCAGTGCAGTATCGTTTGATGCCTTCAGGAGACGCTTTAAACGGATGGCTGATGAGATGGCAGCTGCAAGGCCGACCGCGGTCAATCTGCGATGGTCTGTCGAAAGGATGTCCCTGCTGGTTTATTCCTGTTCCTCAAAATCCCCGGATGAAATCAGAAAAAGGCTGAGACTGGAGTCTGAGAAAATCCTCCAAGAAGATGTGGCAATCAATAAAAGGATCGGCAAAAACGGGC
>JBFYXR010000098.1:0-7854 GCA_041310455.1 Desulfobacteraceae bacterium
AGCGGGAATCCAGAGTTTGCAGTTGAGAAAAAACCACTGGATGCCCGCCCCCTGCCTTCGCAGGGGCATGCTTTTCGGGCATGACGAGATATTAATCTTTTTCCTTAAAGACTTCATATAAGGGTTTAAAATTGTTTTGGACAGTAATGACTAATTATATTACTGTAAACGCGCTTGTATCCATCCACCATCGCGTCTATTGAAAAGAATGATTCAGCTATTCTCCGCCCCTCTCTGCCGAACCGCCTTCTTTTGTCCGGATCCCCGATCAGTGACAGCACCGCGGTGACGATCGCCGCGCTGTCATCATGGGGTATGAGATACCCGTTGATCCCGTCTTGAACTATCTCAGGAATGCCGCCTGCCCTGGCGCCTATCAGCGGGACCTCCGATGCTGCTGCCTGAAGCAGTGAAACACCCAGGCCCTCCATTGAGGCAGGGTGGAGCAGGATATCCAGACAGGGGAAGATTCGATCAAGGTCTTTCCTGAATCCTGGGAAGCGTATGATATTTTCCAGACCGGATTTCATGCAGACGGACAGAAGCTCTTCTTTCAAAGGGCCCTGTCCGAAGAATAAAAACCTGGCCTTAGGGTGTTTTTCGAGTATCATCGGTGCTGCATCGATGATGCCGCGGTGGCCCTTCCTTGGTATAAACTGGGCAACTGTTCCTATTGCCATGCTGCCGGGCTCAAGGCCGAATTCCCTGTAAAACCATTCCCGGTCACCTGGATATCTGTACCTGTCCAGGTCAACAGCGCTGTGGATAAGTGTTGTTTTGCCAGGGTTCAGGCCCTCAGAAAGAAGCACACTGCGGACCCCCTCTGATATTGTCACAACATGGTCATAAAGGGAATATTTGAATCGGACCACCCACGCCCGTTCGGGGTTATCCACCCTTCGAGTCACAACGGCAGGGGTTTTCTCAAGCCTGGCCGCCAGCCCGCCCCATAAATCTGCGCCTCTCCTGCTGTGGACATGAACAATGTCCGGCCGGCTGGAATGGATTATGCGCCGGAGACGGGGCAGAAAGAAAAGGTCCAGCTCCCCGGCAAAGGCCACTTCATGAATATGGGCAGCATCTGCCGATTGAGCGGCTATCTCGCTTCCTTTCGGACAGACCAGTGTGTTCCTGACACCCTTTGCCTTCAGCCCGTTTAAAAGGTAGACCACCTGGAGCGCCCCTCCATAGAGATTCCTTCCTGTCTCGACGTGCAAGATATGCATGATAAGTTATAATACCCCCGGAAATTTCATTGCCTCGTTCAGGACATGTCCTGCCTCAATGGATTTCATGCATGTAAAATCGCCGTTGCATATAGGGCTCCTGCGGCAAGGCGAGCATGTCATTGGGTTATATATAACGGAAGTCCTCTGCCCGGCCGTGTGAAGGTAAGGGCAGGTGGCCCCGAAAAGGGCAACCGTCGGACAATCGAATGCCGCGCCCATGTGCGTAAGACCGGTGTCAACCCCGATCATCAGTGTAGCATCCCTGATTATTGCCGCGCTCTGACCGAGGCTTGTCCGGCCTGTAAGATTGGATAATGGAACACGTGCGGCTTTTTCCATGCGCAATGCGCTGTCAAAATCGCCTTTTCCTCCCAGCAGGACAGGCTGAAGGCCCAGTTTTTCATAAATTAATTCAGCAAGTTCTATCCAGCGATCTTCGAACCAGTGTTTCTGGGGGCGGGTGGTGAAGGGGGCAAAGACCGCATATCGGTCTCCGGTCTGAAGCTCTCCGAGGATTTCGCGCGCTGCATTTTCATCTTCTTCAGAAAGGATTATTTCAGGGTGAAACCCTTCAGTATCCAGGCCGAGGACACCCATCATATGCCGGTATTCCGATCCCATTATCCCTGTATGGCCGCCCTTGGAGGTGATTCTGGTCATCAGGAAACGACCGGGCTCCTTTGACTCGAATCCTATCCGTTCTCCTGCGCCGGAAAGCCATGCCAGCCATCGGCTCCTCAAAAGCCCCTGCGCATCAATGGCAAGATCAAACCTTTTAGTGTGCAGGTGCCTGGAAAATTCCGAAATCCTGTGTTTCAGGAGCAGTAAGCGGCCTTTTTGAAAAAGCTCCCTCCACTCTTTTTTATTCCAGATAATAAGTTCATCCAGATCTTTGTTGCTTCGAAGGAGATCAACTGAAGACGGTTCAACGAGCCACGCTATGTAGGCGTCAGGATAATGCCTTCGGAGAACACGAATCATGGGCGATGCCATAACAATATCGCCGATAGCGCTCGGCCGTATGATCAGAATATTTTTCAGATTATCGTTTCAAACGTGATATCAGGTAGTCCACGATCCTTTCTGAAACTCTGCCGTCTACTTCTCCCAGAAGCTCCCTGGAGTATTGCTTAATCCCGGCATGATTTGCAGGGGGATTGGAAAGGACTTCATAAAGGATCTTTAATGTGTCCCTGTAATCATGGGCGTCAAACGCGATGTCAGAGTAACGCTCTATGTCTTTGTCCATCCTTTTCCGGAGTTTCCATGGAAAGAGCCTGTAGGATATCCTCAGTCTGGTAAAACGATTCCTTATTACCGGCCTGCCCAGGGCAGCGAACTCAAAAATTGCGGAAGACTCATCTGAAATCATGATATCAGATACGGAAAAAAACTTCAGTATGTTAAACTCCTCCTGTCTTGCAAGGTAGGCATTTTTGTGTCTTCCCCATCCCTCCATTATCCGGAGTTCATTTCTGTATTTACTGGTGTATGTGAACTGGTGCGGCTTTATAATCACATTCAGGTCGCGGCAGTCTTCAGGAAACTTCTCCCCCATGAGTTCAATAGAGCTTGGATAATAGGTGGGCGCATAGAGAACGGTCTTTCGGGACGGGCTAAGTCCGAGTGAGAGCAGAAGTGCATCACGGTCGGCGGATGAAAACCGGACCGCCGGATCAAGCTTGGAGAAACCCACTACAGGGCGTTCCTGTGCCGGGCCCGGCGAACGGCGATCAAGTTCGCTTCTCCTGTATTCACCTTCAAGGAAACGAATATGAAACCTGTCCAGGTCCCGTTCGTAATAGCATATCTTGGTGCCGATCCCGTGATATATGAGAACCGTTATGCCCGGGACTGTGGCCAGCCTGCCGTAGGCGTTGCCGAAGATAAAAAAATCGGCCCTGGCCTCCGGGTTCTCCGGAACCCCGGCGATTAATTTAAGGCCCAGCTTTTCCGCAATAATGCCTGAATATTTTTCCGCTTCCCCGGAGAAGAGCCACGCGTGGGGAAGGCCCCGCCGTTTCATCTCATCTCCGACAGGAAGAAAGTGGGGAAGGTAATAGAGCGCCTCCACACAGAAAACAGCAAAGTATCTAAAAGAGTTCATTCGCCTTTTCCAGGTCCTGTTTGAAGTCAACCTCGACGCAGTTGTACTCCGAGATATCCGCCGGGACTATTTTAAGACCGTCCCTTTCAATGGCAAGCTCAATGCCGCGTTCGAAGTAATCATTGGGAGCACATTCCTCAAGCCGTTCCACGAGTGTCTTGACATCATTCCTGCTGATATGGTTGATCCCTACAGCCTCACCCAGGGCATTCCTGACCTTTTTGGACAGCCCTTTTATCAGCCCCTTGCCGTCAATGACATACTTGACTTCTTCTTCGCCGACGCGGCTCCTGTTGACGCACACAAAGGATGTCTCGCTTTCAATAAGCGGTTTAATCTTATCTAAAACGCGCTTATCAAAGACAACGTCGCCGTTGAGCCACAACGCGCCTGAGTGCCTGACCTTCCGGAGGGCCTTTAGAAGGCTCTTTGATGTGTTTGTCGTATCGAATTCATTATTATAAATAAAAACAAGATCCGGGAATGCCTCCATGATCATCTCTTTTTTAAACCCGACAACAACCGTGACAGGATGATCAGGGAAGGCTGATGCAAGATTATCAAGCTGCGAGAGCATGATAGATTTTCCTGTGTTAAGCGTTGTAAGAGGCTTTGGAAAAGGGTTTCCGAGACGGGAACCCATGCCTGCAGCAAGGATGATTATATCCATCCATATTTCCTTTCGTATTTTAATATTTATTTATCTCTTAAGGTTTAGTTCCCCTCCGCTTGGTGTGTTAAGCTAGAAAAAAAATAAAATTTTGACACCCCGGTGTTTTTCAGGCAGGCAGCTCATTTATGTCTTGATTGCATCGCCGATAATTGTCTTCTCGTCTTTTTCGCAGCTCCACTCTTTAACCGGGATCTTCCAGTCTCCGAATTTGGCGGTCAAATAACTATGATATTCAAAGGGCGCCTTTAATTTAACACCATTGTATTCAATGATTTCGTGATGGGAATAATATTTCTTATCTGCCCTCATAATTTTATCATTGGCCTGCCAGTATGTATATTGTTCATCGCTCGCCTTGACAAAAATATCGGCAACAACCATGAATTTTTTAACAACCGGAAAGGCCCATTTGATTATTGAGGGCAGAAATTGTTTAACCTTGAATATCCTGTATTGCCCTTTTTTCAGGGCCCCGATATCCTGATTCATTCTGCGGGTTGTTACTCTGTATCCTTTTAAAAATATTTTCCATCTTTTCCGGGCAAATTTTTCAGAATCATCCACAGAGATTGACAGATCAACGTCGTGATCCCAGGGCAGCAGTTCCTTGTCCCTAACCAAACCGAGCAATGTGCCGCCCTCAAGATAGTAATTGATCTTTTCCTTATCAAGAAAGCTTACAACGTCAAACAATACCTTCCGGGCCTTTATGAGGTTTTTTTCTGTTAAAGTGGGAAAAATGTCCATAGTATCTGAAAATAAAATTTTTTAAGTTATTGACGATATTTATGTATTAAACAGCACAGCAAGGTAGATTAAGGAAACGGTAATGTCAAATAAATTAAAAAAATATCGGCCACCGGTTCTGCTGTTTGAGACTGTTGAGAGGTTCAGGGCCTGACTCAGAAAAACAATAGATAACTCATTGAAATAAATGAATAGTATAGAAAATGGCGGTTAAAGGGACAGTAACTTTATCGGATATCATGCATACGGAAATGCATTTGCGAAAAATTGTCTAACGCTTCAGACAATTAAATTGATTTTTTTAACTCTGCCTGCACAAAAGAACGTTGACATCATTCTATTATGTTTATATAAATCCAATTTACAGTTTAAATAAAAATTTTGAGTTATAATAACGTATCAGTTAACATGGATTAATAATTATCCGTATATGAGGAGGAATAATAATGCAAAAATTAGAGGCTGACGTAATAGTAATCGCAGCGGGCGCTTCAGGTCTTTCCGCATGTAATGCGGCTGCTGAAAAGGGCGCCAAGGTTGTATCTTTTGAAAAGGCATCCACCACAGGCGGCACAGGGGCCATGGGCATGGGACCTTTTGGTCTTGAGAGCCCGATCCAGCGTTTGAAACAGATGGGGCCTACCAAGGAACAGGCATTCAAGGAAATGATGCATTACACACATTATCAGGTCGATGCCAAACTTGTAAGCACCTATTTTGATAAGGCAACAACAACCATTGAATGGCTTCAAAAAATGGGCGTCGAATTCTGGGATGCGGTTCCTTACTTTCCGGGCGGCTGGCCGACCTGGCATGTCGTTGCTCCAGGCGGTGAAGGGTGCGCCAGAAACCTGTACAGGATACTGTTTGAAAGGGCAAAGGAAAAGGGGGTTGAATTCCTTCTTCAGACCCCTGCAAAAAAGATCATAAAACAGGGCGGCAAGATTACAGGTGTTATCGGTGAAGACCGGAACGGCGAAAAGGTTGAAGTTACGGCAAAGGCGGCTATTGTCGCCACCGGCGGTTTCGGCGATAACCCCCAGTTGATTAAAAAATTTACCGGCTATGAATGGGGTGTTGATATGCAGTCCTTCAGGATACCGGGTCTTGCAGGAGACGGCCTAAAGATGGCATGGGAAGTCGGGGCATTCCAGACACCGATGCAGATGGAGATGATGTTCCTTCCCCCGGGCGGCGGCACAGACAACATTAATCCGGTTGATCCTGAGCTTATGGAGGCATTCCGTCAACCGAACTATTTCTGCAATATTATGGGCGAGCGCTTCATGGATGAGTCCATTATCCCCAATGCTACATTTACCGGGAATGCCATAAGCCATCAGAAGGGCAAATGCGCCTTTAACATCTTTGATGAGAATATCAGGAAGTTCATGGAAAGCGGTTATGAAGAGGTTCATGTAACCTTTCCGTTCATGAAGCTTGAAAAATTTGATGAACTGATTAAAAAATCCAAGGATATCGGCTATAAGTATATTTATGTTGCCGATACCATCGAGGAGCTTGCAGCCCAGACAGGCATTGATGCGGCAGGTCTCAAGGCAGGCATTGAGGAATACAACGCCTTCTGCGACAAAGGCTATGACCCTGTATTCCACAAACGTCATAAATCCTTGAAGCCCATCAGGACGCCCAAGTTCTATGCAATGAAGTTCCTCCCCGGGGCCTACGGCAGCCTTGGCGGAGTAAAGATCAATTACAAGGCAGAGGTTCTTGATAAGGACTGGAACCCGATCCCCGGGCTCTATGCCGCAGGCACTGATGCAAATACCATCTATGGCGACAGTTACCCGTTCGTCCTTCCCGGCAATACAATGGGTTGGGCTCTTAACTCAGGCAGGATGGCCGGTGAATCCGCGGCAGCCTATGCAAAATCGGCTGTTTAATTAATGGAAACTTAGTCCTGTTTTTAGTTGTCAAATAAAGCCTGACCATCTGCAATGGTCAGGCTTTTTATTTAAGGGTATCAATATGAAAGCAGTAATATTTAATGGCACAGGTGATATTTCACTCAAAGATGCACCTGAGCCGGTGATTGAAAAACCTGATGATGCAATAATCCGGATTACCGCAACCAGCATATGCGGCTCTGATATTCACACAAAATATAAAGGCAACCAGGACCCGGGAAAGATAATAGGCCATGAGTATTGCGGCATTGTCATTGAGGCAGGTGTTAATGTCCATGGCATTAAAACAGGTGACAGGGTTACAGGCCGCCCTGTCTTCACATGCGGGCAATGCTATTATTGCAGACACGGACAGCATTCTCTCTGCGTCGAAGGCGGTATATTCGGTGTCCTTGGAAATCAGGGCGTTCAGGCCGGGTATGCAAGAATACCCTTTGCGGATAATACGCTTGTCAGAATACCGGGAGGCCTTCAGGATGAAGACGTGATATTCGCAGGAGACATCCTGTCAACCGGCCTTTCGGGGCTCCTTCGAACCCATGTAGGCCTTGGTGATACAGTGGCGATATTCGGGGCAGGGCCTGTGGGACTCTGCGCCGCTGCATATGCGCCTTTATTGGGGGCAGGGCTTGTCATTGTGGTGGATATTCTTGATTATCGGCTGGATGCTGCAAAAGGGTTTGGTGCTGTCACCATCAATGCCTCAATGGAAGATCCCGTTGCCAGGATAAGGGAGATGACAGGAGGAATAGGGGCTGATGCAGGGATAGAGGCGGCAGGCAGCGAAGCGACAATAAATGCATGCATTAAATCCACAAGGAGGGGAGGGCAGGCGTCTATCCTTGGCCTTATTGATAAACCGTTTCTTTTTGACCTCAGAAAGAGGTTTTATGATATATTCACCCTGAGCATGGGATTCGGCGATCAGAACCATGTGGAAGACCTTATCAGGCTGATTGAAGCAGGAAAATTCTCCCTCAGACCCCTGATTACCCATAACTATACCCTGTCAGAGGCCATGGCAGCCTATGATGTGTTTGAAAAGAGGGAAGGGGGGTGTATCAAGGTAATAATGAGGCCCTGAAAAATCAGGGGGCTCCTGTGTCATGAGATATGCAGTAAACAAATGCCTGAAGGCCTTACAGCCCTCAGGCATTATATTTTGTGGAT
>JBFYXR010000100.1:0-3151 GCA_041310455.1 Desulfobacteraceae bacterium
ATACCCTTAACCGGATCACGCTTTTCGCCCTGATATTCTCCATAGGCATCCTGGTGGATGACGCCATAGTAGTTGTTGAAAACATCGTCCGGCATTTTCATCTTGAGAAGAATCAGGGCCGCCCTAAAATGGAGATCGCCATTGAGGCGGTGGACGAGGTGGGCAACCCGACTATCCTGGCGACACTTACCGTAATTGCGGCCATCCTGCCCATGGCCTTTGTGGGAGGATTAATGGGCCCATATATGAGGCCTATTCCGGTCGGAGCTTCGGCTGCCATGGTTTTCTCCCTGATTGTGGCCTTTATAGTGACACCGTGGGCGTCTCTGCGATTGATCCGACATAATGAAAGCCCAGGCCATACAATCCAATCGGGCCATCAGGAGGACTGGGCTACCCGGATCTATCGTCGCGTGATGGGCCCGCTCATTCATCAGCCTTTCTGGCGCTCCGGTTTTCTTTTAATGGTTGTAGGGTTTCTGGTCATTGCATGCGGATTTGTCGCAATCGGATTTGTAAAGGTAAAGATGCTGCCCTTTGACAATAAAAGCGAGTTTCAGGTCATCCTTGATATGCCGGAATCGGCAACCCTTGAAGAGACATCCGGTGCAGCCATGGAGATGGGGGAGTACCTGAAGACCGTGAATGAAGTAACAGATTACGAGCTCTATATCGGCACCTCCAGCCCCTTTAATTTTAACGGCCTGGTTCGCCATTATTACCTGAGGAGCGGCTCAAATGTCGCGGATATACAGGTCAATCTGGCCGGGAAAGGGGAAAGAAAGGAACAGAGCCACGAAATTGCGAAACGTGTGAGGCCGGCCTTGAAAAAGATAGCTGATCGATATGGCGCCAGGGTGAAGGTCGCCGAGGTGCCGCCAGGTCCGCCGGTCTTGTCCACCCTTGTCGCTGAGGTCTATGGCCCGGATTATGAACGTCAGCGCGAGATAGCGCTTAAGATCCGGGACATCTTTGAACAGACACAGGGTGTAGTTGACGTTGACTGGTACATGGAGGAGCAGCATCCGCGGCTCAATGTGGAGGTGGACTCGGAAAAGGCGGCCTTAAACGGCATAAGCGTGACGCAGATCAATCAGGCGCTGAGTTTGAACCTGAGCGGGAGCCAGGCCGGGCTGCTCCATCAGGAGCGTGAAAAGGAGGATGTTCCTATAATCTTAAGGCTCCCCCTGGAGGCCAGGGCAGGTATAGAACGTCTGAAAACAATAAAGCTCCCCACCCCGAAGGGAGAAATGGTTCCCCTGTCTTCCCTGGTAAAGGTCAGGGAGACTGAAACAGACCGCAGCATCTATCATAAAAATCTAATGCCCGTGGTTTATGTGACGGGAGATGTGGCAGGCGAGAAGGAAAGCCCTGTTTACGCTATTCTTGAGATGTACAAGCAGATTGACGCCCTCACCCTGCCTGAGGGATACGGGATAGTGCAGAATACCGCAAAGGTCCCGGAGAGCGACCGCAGATACAGCATGAAGTGGGACGGTGAATGGCATATAACCTATGAGGTGTTCAGGGACCTTGGAATCGCCTTTGCAGTGGTGCTGGTCCTGATCTTTGTCCTTGTGGTGGGCTGGTTCCAATCCTTTTCAACACCTCTGGTAATTATGGCAGCCATTCCCTTTTCGCTGATCGGGATACTGCCGGCGCACTGGCTTATGGGCGCCTTTTTTACTGCAACCTCCATGATCGGTTTTATAGCGGGCGCAGGCATTGTTGTGCGCAACTCGATCATACTTGTTGATTTCATTGAGCTGAGGGTCAGCCAGGGCATGCCCCTGGACCAGGCGGTAATAGATGCGGGGGCAGTGCGTTTCCGCCCCATGATGCTGACGGCTGCTGCAGTCATAGTCGGGGCCTCGGTGATACTGTTTGACCCCATCTTTCAAGGCCTGGCCATATCCCTCATGGCAGGCGAGGTCGCGTCTCTGCTGTTTTCACGCATGACCGTTCCGATACTCTATTTTCTGGATAAGCGATGGGAATCGAGCCATAGCCATCAGATTAATGAAGAGATAGAAGAGATATAAATGTAAATAATTAATTCCCCAAAAAGGGAGGTGTCATCTATGAACAGTTCAAATGGCTTTAATCCTAAAAATATATTATGCCCTGTTGATTTCAGTGATCTTTCTATTCTGGCGCTTAAGTATGCGACGGCCGGAGCGTGTCTATATGGGGCAAAGCTTATAATTTTGCATGCTCAGTTATTTGATTCGCCCAGATATTTCTCCCAAAGTGAGACCGATCGTCTTAAGCTGGAACTCCAAGAAAACAAGGAGATGATTCAAAAGGACCTGGCGGGATATGTGATAAAAATTCTCGGCAAAGCAGGTGAGAACATAGATTTTGAATATGAGGCTATGGAATCGCACCCGGTGGATGCAATTTTGCAAACGGCAGATAAAAGATCCGTTGATTTGATTGTGCTGGGGACTCACGGACTTAGCGGTATTAAAAGGCTCTTGCTTGGATCAGTCGCTGAAAATGTGATTCGTCAATCAAAGGTTCCTGTTTTTACCGTCAGACAGAATGAACATGAATTTATTGATACAGCTAATCCAGATGCTGTGCCGCATGTTCAACACATCCTGTGTGCGTGTAAAGTGAAGGAGTCTGATCGGGCGACCCTCAAACACGCTGCCTCAATTGCAGATCGTTTCCACGCCGGGTTGACAGTGCTTTTCAGCGATGAATCTCAAGACGCAGGGGATTCATCCGGGTCTCGTGAAACCCTTTGCAAGTGGATTTCCGGGATAATGGACACACAGTCTGATTTGAAGCCGGTTATCCGCAATGGAGGCGCGGCGGATCAGATTATTGCTTATGCAAAAGAAGAAAAAAGCGATTTGGTGGTAATCGGCGCGCATCACAGGCTGTTTCATGATTCAATGATACTGGGAAGGACAACTGACCTGGTCGTTCGACATGCACCGACGCCGGTGCTTGTGATACCGGGATTGAATAAATAATTTCATTTAGAGGAGAAATCAAATGGGCTTTTTATGGGTTATTTTAATTATCGTTGTATGGCTGGCTTTACAGCTTTACATATTGCCAAAGCTCGGGATCCCCACCTGCCTTCGCGGCAGCTGCCGGGCAGGCAAAGATGCAGAAGAGAAAGGTTCAAAGAAATGAT
>JBFYXR010000101.1:0-6713 GCA_041310455.1 Desulfobacteraceae bacterium
CTGAGGGATAAAAGGGCCATCTGGTATGAAGCTTCAACCAAATATTGCATATGGAATCTCCTCCTCCTTTTAGGGGGAGGATGGGCCTGCGCGTTCAGCCGTCGCAGCCAAAGCAGCTATGGCGAAGTCGGCCCGTAGTTTTAGCGAAGGCTGGAGGGGGGTCTGCTCCATTCAGGATTAACGCTATTCGCTTCTGCAAAAGACCCCACCTTGATCCTCCCCTAAGAGGGGAGGGAAACTCAAGAACATGCCTGTGTTGTACCTCTTGTATATTTTGCCTTTTTTATGGCAGCTCATCCAGGTCAACAGTTCGGTAATCTGAAGGCGTCTCCAGCATGAATATCAGGTCAGGGACCTTGGCGTTGAATGCCATCTTCCGTATTTTCAATTCAAGATCTTTTTCCAGGTTTTTACCGCTCAGGCTTATGCCCCCTGCATAGGGTATCCCTTTGTCCTCCTTCATATCAGAATAAAAGATATCAAGAGACTGCACCGGAAAGGCGATCTTCTTTGGAATAGATGTGCCGGAGGGAAAGTTGATCACTTCCAGGTCTATTCCGTCATTAGACCTCAGGCTGATCATGTCGCTTCCGGATACAGCAACAACATCATGAGACAGGACAGGCGGACGTCCACTGAGGACCGACCATATCATTTCCTGGTTAAGGCTTAATCCGGGCAGGAACTTTGAAAGCGCCTCAGGTGAAAATGTCCCTGAATATTTTATCTTTTCCTGATAAGAGACTACATTGATCCTGCCTTCCTTTATCAGGATATGAAGGACGGGTTTACCCCATGAATGGGTTATCTCTATCTTCAGGGCGAAGGATGGGTCCCTGACTCCCGTGATAAGGATGTCCGCATCGGCCCCCAGAAGTGATCCCTTAATGGAGATGACTCCAAGGGCATAGAACGACCTGATCCATTCGTTCTGCGACATTATTCCCGAGAGAATTCGGTCGGCATCGGAGGCGGTCAACCGTTCGGCAGGGGCCGGTTTATGAAGAGGGGCGCAGCTGCCTGAAATGAGAAGCAGTGCCGATATGGAAACCAGAAAACCTGAAAGGGATCTTTTCACCTGATTAAACCCGCGGCCGTAAGTGTGGATGGTTAACACCTGATCCAGGACCTGACCCGGAATCATTGAAGAAATTTCCGCACCTCTTTAATCTTTTCAAGTATCTTGTCAGATTCCTGGTGCTTAAGTGACAGGGCCTTTTGATACATCTCCAGGGAGCGCTGATATTCATTCTTTTTTAAATAGACATCCCCCAGGTGCTCGGCAATCGTGGGGTCATCGGATTTGATGGAGAAGGCTTTCTCAAGGGAATCCAATGCCTCATCATAGAGGCCTTTACGGTAATACACCCAGCCCAGGCTGTCTATTATATAGCCGCTGTCAGGGCTTAACTTGAGCGCCCTCTGGACCATATCCAGCGCCTCGTCCAGGTTGATGCCTTCTTCGGCATAGGAGTATCCTATGTAATTAAGGGAATCAGCATTGTCAGGATCAAGCTCCAATACCTTTTTCATCTGGGTTATGCCGTTTGTCCTGTCCCCGGATTTGTCAAGGGCTATGCCGAGCCGGAAAAGGATCTCAATATTTTTTTCGTCATATTTCAATCCGTCCTGGAGGGTGATTGCTGAATTTTTATAATCGTTCTTTCCCTCATAAAGCGACGACAGCGCCAGGTAAAGGGACGACTCATTTTTCTTAAGATTCAGGGCCTTTTTAAGGGACTCAATTGCCTCATCATCCTTTTCCATGTCGCTCAAAATATAGGCAATGTGTATCTGCGAATTTGCAAAGTATTCGGATTCCTTTTTAATAAGCCTCAGATGTTCAAGCGCCTTTTCAAGCAGGCCTGATTCCTCATAGGCCCACGCAAGATAATATCTGGATTTGTGGTCCTCAGGCCAGGCAGTGACAATAAGATCAAATTCGGAGATTGCATCGGCGTATCTTCCGTTCTGAAGGTAATAAATTCCGAGGGTCTGCCGCCCCGGATCCCCGGGTTTTGACTGATTCTGTATGTTGCCTATGAGCTCTTTAATATTCTCCTTCTGGCCCAGGGTATTGTACAGGCCCATAAGCCTCTCCTGTGCCGTGCTGTTGTCAGGATAAAGGCTTACCAGCCTTTTATACAGGATTACCGCTGATTCCAGCTTCCTCTGGTACTGATACAGTCCGGCCAGATCGAAAAGCGCCGGTTCAAATGTGTCATCCAGCTCAAGTGCCTTAAGGTATGCAGCCTCAGCCGCGTCGTAATTTTCCCATTCTATATATATTCTTCCCTTGTAATAATGGGCGAAGGAAAGCCTCGGCTCCTGTGATATCAGCCTGTCCAGCTGTTCCATTGCCTCATCCAGCCGGTTGCTTTTTATAAGAGAGGTGGCCAGCAGGAATCTTATCCGCTGCTGCTCGGGATCAAGTTTTAAAATAGCGTTATATGCTTCCTGTTCGGTTTCATTATCTCCGCTCATGGCGGAAAGCTCTGCCAGCAGCATGTGTGAGTTCATGTCTTCCGGATCAAGCCTGATGCACTCGCGGGCGAATTTGACCGCGCTCTTGAAGTTTCCAAGCCTCTGTTCAAGGACCGCCATCTTTTTATTCAGGTAGAGTGACCCCGGATCATTATTGTAAACCTTTTCCAGGTATTCCTTTGCCTTCTTATAATTGCCCTGGGATTTAAAAAGAGAGGCCCGGAAATAATAGGCATACATTTCGATGCTGAGGGTCCTGGGTTGCTCCTCTGTCCCTGCGTCCTCGGTTTCCACAGAGAGGGGTGAGTTTTCCATTGCCTGGGATTTCGGTTCAATACCGGCGCAGGAAAGGAAAAGCATAAGAATAAGGATAGCCGGGGGGAAGGCTATAAGTTTGTATTCCATATTTACACGCATGATACCCATAATCGGCATTACTTTGTTTTTATATAAGAATCGATTATTTTAAAAAATCACTGAACTGGTCTTCAAAATCAGGGATATCCTCTTTGAGCCATTTTTTAATATTGCTGACTATCCTGGCCTGGATCTGCCGAACGCGTTCCCTGGAGATATGATATTTATCGCCGAAATCCTGGAGAGTCAGGGGATTTTCGGACATAATGCGGTTGTCAAAGATATCCAGCTCCTTTTTGGACAGCCGCTCCCTGTAGTTCGCCAGTTTTTCCAGAAGCAGCGCCCTTCTTTCGGCCTCTGAAAGCCTTTCATCAACGTCAATGGTTTTATCCGGCAAAAACGAACTGTATTCATCTTTCCCGCTGTCGCCTATAGGTGCATTCAAGGATACCTCTCCTCCGCCGAGGCGTTGAGTCATCTCCTCGATGTCCTCCTCCTTTACATCAAGCCGTTCAGCCAGGAGTTTAGGCTCAGGGAAGAATCCCTGGGCTACAAGCTTGTCCCTCTCCTTTGCAAGGTTGAAAAAGAGCTTCCTCTGTGTCTGGGTTGTGCCTATCTTTACAAGCTTCCAGTTCTCCATGATAAATTTCAGCATGTATGCCTTGATCCAGAAGGATGAGTAATAGGAGAACTTTATTCCGCGATAGGGGTCAAATTTTTTCACTGCCTGGAGAAGCCCCACATTGCCCTCCTGTATAAGATCCAGGAGGCTCTTGGTCCAGTAGCGGTGAAAGTCCATGGCGATTTTTACTACCAGCCTCAGGTTGGAAGTGACAAGCCTGTATGCCGCATCAGGATCATTATGCTCCTTTACCCTTGTGGCCAGCTCAACCTCCTCTTCCTTTGTAAGCAGCTTATATCTTTTAATCTCCAAGAGGTAAAGCTGAAGAGGATCATAGGGCACAAGCGCCCTGTCTTCGCTCTGCACTATCGGGATAAGGTCAAGGTCATGCCCCTGTTCAGCCTGGTCAGGCTTATAATTTACATCCTCATCAAAGGATTCCTCTTCTTCGATGATCTCGTCCTGTTCTTCTTCCATCTGTCTCTGACCGTTTCCTGCCGCATCCCTTTGATGCAGCCTATTATACCATTTTTTGGGATGACAACCCTATTATTGAATGACGGCTCTTACATATCGCTTTTTGCCGGCCCTGAGCAATATCGAGCCGTTTACAACATCAGCGGGACCAATGATCTGATCGTATGAAGTGACTGTGCTATTATTGATGTATCCGCCACCCTGAGAAATTAGTCTCCTTGCATCGGATCTTGTTGCGCAGAGTCCTGTCTCTTCAAACAATATATATGCGGGTATACCATTTTCAATTTTTTTAGACTCTATTTGGGTCGTCGGAACCGACTCGGACATCTCTGCCCTGTCTCCGCCAAAAAGCTGTCTGGCCGCATTTTTTGCCTTTTCAGCCTCATCATCGCCGTGGCACAACCGGGTCGCCTCAAATGCCAGGACCTCTTTGGCATGCCTGATGTCAGAACCTTCAAGACCTGCCAGTCTTCTGACCTCGTCCATGGGCAGAAAGGTAAAAAACCCCAGGAATTTGCCTATATCCCCATCCTCCTGGTTTATCCAGAACTGGTAATAGTCATAGGGGGACGTCAATTCAGGATCAAGCCATATGGCACCCTTATGGGTCTTCCCCATCTTGACGCCTGATGATGTGGTAATCAGGGGGAATGTGAGTCCGTGGACTATCTCGCCGTTGAGCCGCCTGGTCAGATCAGCGCCTGCAATGATGTTGCCCCACTGGTCGCTGCCTCCCATCTGCACCCGGCAGTCAAAATGCTTAAAAAGATACCAGAAGTCATATGCCTGAAGGAGCATGTAATTAAATTCGATGAAATTGAGGCCGGTCTTCAGCCTTGCCTTGTAGCTTTCCGCGGTCAGCATCCTGTTGACGCTGAAGTGCCTGCCGATATCCCTCAGAAAATCTATATAATTGAGGCCGACAAGCCAGTCTGCGTTATTCAGCATCACAGCCCTTTCGCCGCTGAAATCTATAAAGCGCGACAGCTGTTTCTTTATGCCTTCGGCGTTTTCACTGATTTCTTCCCTTGTCATGATGCGGCGCATCTCAGTCTTGCCGCTGGGATCGCCGACCATGGCCGTGCCTCCTCCCACAAGGGCAATCGGCTTGTGCCCCGACCTCTGCATATGGGCCAGCGACATTATAGGAAGAAGGCTCCCCACATGAAGGCTCCTGGCGGTCGGATCAAAGCCGATGTAACAGGTCGTTGGTTTTTTAAGCTGCTCCCGGAGCATATCCAGGTCAGTAACCTGTTCGACAAAGCCCCGCTCCTCCAATATATCAAAAGTATTTTCCACCTTATTTCTCATTCATTAATATTTATGTTAAAATTTTCCGGTAGCCTCATGCGCACAACATCTCCCTGTTTTCCGAGGCCCTTTATCCTTTTCCCGTTTAAATCAAACTCTACCCCGGCGGCATTCCCCACCAGAATATAGAAGCCCTCATTGCCTCGCCATTGGGGATAACTGCCCGGCGAAAATATATATTCCATGGGGGCGTCGTCATCCACATATATCTTGATATAGGTTTTCTGGGTTATATAGCCGGTCAAGGCGTATTTTTCCTTAACCCCTGTAACCGGTTTTAAATCCAATTCCTGAAAAGGCGCCTGAATCGGTTTTGCGGCTGTTTCCTGCACGGACGCCCGAACCGCATTCAATGATGCGGCATCCTGAATCCCCGCTTCAACTCCCGGTGGCTGCATGTTTGTGACGGGGGCCGGACTTACTGCCTCCGGCGCGGCCTGCTTGATGTTTTCAGCGGCCGGATTTTCGCCGGCCGGAGCCTGCATTGCCTTTTCGCCCTGCACTGCGTCCCCCTGATAAACCTGATCCTGCACAGGTGTGTCTTCAGTGCTCTTTATGGAGGCGCTGCCGGCCTTTTTAAAATGCGAAAAAGGAACCACCTTAATAAATATGACAAGCAGGGATACGGCAAGAATTACAAGGGCAACCCAGAATACATACTTCTTCGTATTTGTCTTTTTCGGGGGAACCAGGGGTTTAGGCAGTCCATCGTGCGAAGGGATTGTTGACTGGAACTGCCCCAGTACCTCCCTGTAATCAAGCCCCAGGGCCTTTGAATAGTTCTTGATGAACCCTTTAATGAAAACCGGAGACGGCAGCCTGGCCCAATCCTCTTTCTCTATGGCCTCCAGATATTGCATCCTCAGCCTGGTCAGTTTAGACAGATGCTCAAGGCTCAGTCCTTTTCTTTCCCTCTCACTCTTCAGAAAGAAGCCTACTCCATGTTCATTTACAGGCTCAGTCATGTCTTGCCCCCCTGTTGGGTTTGTGCCGATGCGGCCCGCCTGCAGCAGGCACTGATTCAGGAACATTTTCAGGCTAAAAATTAATCTTTGTAAAGCTCTTATCCCTAAGATCCTTAAGCCATGTTGTGTACCTTTTGTTTAATTCTTCATTATATATGGTTTCGTATATATCATTTCTGACTTCCTCAAACGGCTTTATGTCTCCACCTTCCCGCCTGATAAGTTTGATTATCTGTATGCCTGTATCTCTTGCTATAATCCCGCTGACATCTCCATCCGAGAGGCCGTCTATAACCTTCTTCAATTCAGTATCCAGTTCGGCCGGGTCATATACGCCCAGTTCTCCTCCTTCTTCCGCGCCGGGGCCCTGTGAATACTCCTTTGCCATGGCACCGAAATCCTCGCCGCTCTTTAACCTGGCCAGTATCTCCTCCCCCTTTTTTCTCAATTCACCCAGTTCGTCCTTGTTTTCCTTGTCCTGAACAAGAAGAACA
>JBFYXR010000106.1:0-4236 GCA_041310455.1 Desulfobacteraceae bacterium
GTCATGCCCGAAAAGCATGCCCCTGCGAAGGCAGGGGGCGGGCATCCAGTGGTTTTTTCTCAACTGCAAACTCTGGATTCCCGCTTTCGCGGGAATGACAGTTCCAGGTTCTCTATTCATAAATATAGCGAATAGAGCATTTTTATTTGCTCTCATGAGCAATTGCATCATTGTTTTGGACAAGATTGATTCGAAATAAGAAATTGATTTAAGTAAACCTAAGATTATGGTAAAGAATAAAACCTTAAAACCTATTTGCGTGCATGCAGACGGGTTTTTATCGTATAATATTCAAAGATTTTTATTATTCATATGATGGAGGTTTGATGAAGCCTATCGGCAGATTACATGTATTGACGGATACTCAATTGCAGAAAAGGTTCTCCCATGTTGAACTCACCGAGATGGCAATCACGGGAGGCGCGGATGCCATACAGTTCCGCCAGAAACACGGATCCACCAGGGAGATGATTGAGACTGCATGCCAAATGAAGGAGTTGTGCTCCAGGTCAGATGTGAAGCTGATCATTAACGACCGCATTGACATAGCCATTGCAGCGAATGCAGACGGCGTTCATCTTGGACAGGATGATTTCCCGATTCCTCTGGCAAGGAGACTCCTGGGAAATGACAGGATTATCGGCGGATCGGCAGGCAGCATTGAAGAAGCAATGAAATGCCTTAATGAAGGTGTGGATTATATAGGCTTCGGCCCTGTATATCAGACCGGATCAAAAGATGATGCGGGTCCGGCAAAGGGTATCGCGATAATGAAGCAGGTGATAAAGAAAATGAACTGCCCTGTCATTGCTATAGGGGGCGTAAATTCAGTAAATATTCCCGAGATAATCAGATCAGGGGCATACGGCATAGCTGTTATTTCGGCAGTCTGCTGCATGGAAGACCCTGTAACGGCGACAAGAAAATTAAAAGAGGCATTGTGTTGTGGTTCAGACATTAAGTGACATAGGAGAATTCGGCCTGATAAGGCGTATACATAAACTTACGGAGCGCGAGGGCGGCAAGCCCTATGGAGTTACTTTGGGGATAGGGGATGACTGTGCATCTTTTAGACCTGATGCAGGTTTTGAGATCCTCATAACATGCGACTGCATGATAGAAGGGAGGCATTACATCCCGGGGTATATAACCCCATATGACCTGGGGAGACGTGCTATGGTCATGAATATAAGCGATATAGGAGCCATGGGCGGCATACCGCTTTATGCGCTGGTGTCGCTCGGATTGAAAAGTGATACCCCTGTAACGGATGTAGAGGATATTTACCGCGGTTTTATGAAGGAATTGAACCCACTCGGGGCATCGGTGATAGGCGGAAATATTACCGGAACTGATTCTTCAAACTTTATTAACATTACCATGACCGGCAAGGTCGAAAGTGAGAGGATGATACGCCGGTCCGGGGCTATTGCAGGTGATGCGATCCTTGTTACCGGCTATCCGGGACAGGCGGCCGCCGGCCTGAAAAGGCTTATTGATGGGCATTTCGCGGATGGTTTATATAACGACCCCCTGGTAACGGCATATAGCCTGCCCGTGCATCGCGCAAGGGAAGGCAGGGCAGTTGCCCTTTCCGGCGTTGCAACGTCCATGATAGATATCAGCGACGGGCTTATGGGTGACCTGGGCCACATCTGTGAGGAGAGCGGTGTCGGAGCGGAGATCATCAGGAACAAACTCCCGATCAGCGAGGACATGCGTGAGCTTGTTAATCCGCAGGGATGGGATGTCTATGAACTGATCATAGGTGACAGCGATGATTATGAGCTTGTCATTACATGCGCACCCGACGACAAAGAGATGATCAGGGATGCTGTGGCTGCAGTAAGCGATGTGCCTGTTACGGAGATAGGCGTTATTACCTCACAGCACGGGATAAAAATTGTTGCCCCCGATGGCGTCAGGCATCCTGTGAGACCGGCAGGCTGGGATCATTTTAGGAAAAAAACTTTAACAGGAGAAGGGAGTGCAGATGAGCATGGACTTTGACGCAAAATTAGCCGAGAGAGCGGCGGAAAATCTGAAACGGATCAGGGAGAACAAGCCTCTCATTCATAATATAACCAACTTTGTTGTCATGAATTACACGGCAAATGTCCTGCTTGCCATCGGGGCTTCACCGGTAATGGCGCACGCCCAGGAAGAGGTGGAGGAGATGGCATCCATTTCGCAAGCTGTAGTCCTCAATATAGGGACCTTGACCCCCGACTGGGTAGATTCTATGATCAAGGCGGGATGGAAGGCCAACCGCATGAATATCCCTGTAATCCTGGACCCTGTCGGTTCAGGAGCTACAAACCTTCGCAACGAATCGGTAAGACGGCTTATTAATGAACTCTCCATTTCCGTCATACGCGGAAATGCCTCGGAAGTGCTTTCCATCGCCACAAGGGGTGCCCGCACAAAAGGAGTTGATTCAATACACAGCGTGGATGAAGCGTCAGATGCTGCTTTAAAACTTGCTTCGGAACTTGGGATAACTCTTGCCATAACCGGAGAGGTGGACCTTATAACAGACGGCAAACGGATATTGAGGGTCCATAACGGGCATCCTATGATGGGACTGGTGACAGGGACGGGATGCGCTGCCACAGCAGTGATCGGGGCCTTTCTAGCTGTTGATGATGATCCACTGACGGCATCTGCGACAGCCCTCGCATATTTCGGGCTTAGCGGTGAGATGGCCGCTGGAACATCCCACGGCCCGGGAAGCTTTATGATATCCACTCTTGACTCCCTTTATAATATTGCTCCCGACGCACTGAAAGAGGGGGCTAAAATAAAGATTTTTAATGAACGGTTTCCTGAAAAAAATGATGTTTGATATCAATACATTTATATGACATCAGCCGATAATAAAACAAAAGCAGTTAATAATGTCCGGGGGATGTTTGCGGATATATCCCCTGACTATGATTTCATGAACAGGCTGATGACCTTCGGGATGGATATATCCTGGCGCCGGTTTCTCTTATCCAAGGCGGACTTACCCAAAGCGGGCCTGCTTCTCGATGTCGGCACTGGAACAGGGGATATTTCCTTTGAGGCATTACGAATCGATCCCACCCTTCGGGTGACAGGGGTTGATTTCACTTCAGAGATGATGGAAGTCGGACGAAGACGTAAAGGCGCCGAAAAGATAAACTGGTGTCTTGCCGACGCCCAATGCCTGCCTTTCCCTGACGCGGCATTTGATGCCGTTGTATCAGGGTTTCTTGTGAGAAATGTTTCTGATGTCAGATCGGCGCTAAAGGAGCAGGCGCGTGTTGTGAAGCCCGGCGGGTGGGTAGTCTGTCTTGATACGTCTCCTGCCGGCAAAAATATTTTCAAACCTATAATTGTGGTTTATCTGAAGATATTAATTCCTCTCTTGGGGAGAATACTTACCGGCAAAGGGGATGCATACCAATACCTTACAAAATCCACCATGAGTTTTCTCGAACCTCAGGCCCTGCTTGAGATTATGATTGGCACAGGGCTTGAGAAAGTGGCATTCAAGAGATTAATGTTAGGGAATATAGCCGTGCATTGGGGCATGCGTCCGGCAAGGAATAAGGAAAAACCGTAAATCTCTATTTGGCGTCTTGTTTATAACCGATCTCCCAGTCTCCCCGTTAAAGGGGGAGACTGGATAGGATGACGGCCCGGTTACGGCTTTATGCCTCTGCCGGTCTGCCGGGCAGGGACGGAGCTTATTTATTGAGCGAGATAGATTTCGACGTTTGCTTTTGATCTTAAATCCGTGACATATTTGCTGACGTCACTGTTAATCTTGTTGGATTTAAGGCCGGTTCTTATGTCTTCCTTTGACTCATCCAGGGTTATTGTCTTTGCTGCTTTTTTGTCTGTAACTTTTATTATATGAAAACCATATTCGGTTTCAACAACATTGCTGATTTCGCCGGGTTTCAGGGAAAAGGCGGCATCCTCAAATGCCTGGACCATCTGGCCCTTGTAAAAGTAATCCAGATCTCCGCCATTGTCTTTCGTATAGGTATCCTCTGACACCTCCTTGGCAAGGGTTGCAAAATCCGCGCCTGCCTTTACTCTCTGTAAAACCTGGTCTATCTTTTTCTTGGCCTCATCTTTTTTTGCCTGGTCAGCGGAAGAGTCAACCATTACCATGATATGGCTTGCCCTGACCTGCTCCGGTTCCTGAAAGGAACTGGGGTTTTCATCATAATATTTTTTAACCTCCTCATCGGAGATGGTCGT
>JBFYXR010000107.1:0-14666 GCA_041310455.1 Desulfobacteraceae bacterium
AAGCGCCATTGCCCTTGCAACATCAATCGCGCTCTATTCCCGGCATGGACATGACCTCTTTATTGAATATGACCGCAAGGAGGAAAAGACCCACGGAGAGGGCAGCAAAAAAACCAGCCTCATGGTCAACAGGACCCTGTTTGAAGGATGCCGCGTCTTCATAGTGGATGATGTGGCCACATCCATGGGGACCAAACATGAACTTCTGGAGAGGCTTAGGATTGAAGCCGAATCCGACCAAATCACAGTAAATGTGACCGGCATAGGAATTGCCGTTGACAGGGAGCAGACCGGCGCGGTCTATGACAGTAACGGGAAGGTAGTTCTTGATCAAAAAGGCGAAAATGCCATCGAAGACTTTATCGCCAGGACAGGCATCCCGGTTTACCCTGTTGCAGGGATAAGAGAGATTATGGAATATCTTTGCAGTTCAAAGACGCCCGTGCTGATCAATGGGGAACGCAGACCCATAGATGAACAGACCAGGGCCGCGTTTGATAAATACATAGAGACATACGGAAGCAGCCGATCATGAAAAAACCTGACCCCTTCATAAATGCCTATTACGAGTTCAGGGAGTCTGTGGATTTTTCCAGGGACGGCATCCTGCCGGATACCGACAATATGATATCCTATATGCTGATGGGTGTTCCAAGGGTCCCTGCAGATGACATGCAGGACCCGCAATCATCCATAGAGGCTGTTGATCAGAGGGTGCTTATACTGAAGGCGGTCTTTACCGAGCTGAATCATGACGCAGACGAGGAGTTCCTGGACAGGGGCCTGAAGATCTATGACAGGGCCGCGGAAACCGCAAAGATGCTGTTGACGGACACGGACGAGGAGGCCGAACCGGCTTAGAAGGCCGTCAGAACTTAGCTGGCGTAGCAAACTAAATATAACCGGTTTTTGATCCGGCCGATGAATGCTTAATTAAATTAAACCTTCTTACTTTATAATTATTTCCAACCATCAGATTGAGCCTGTCGATGGGCTCTCGGCATTGCCTGATGCCTTTGCATAAAACTCATCCTCACCCCAGTACATGAGGCGGTGGCAGTTGGGGCAACTCATGAGCTCATTGCATCTTATAAGCTCATGAAAAAGCTGCGGCGGGATATTGATATGGCACCGCTGGCAGACGCCGCCGATCACCGGGGCGATCGCGATCCCGCCCCTGCGGGACTTGAGAAAGTCGTATTTTTTCAGAAGGTCCTTTTCGATACCGCCCGACAACTCTTCCTTCTGCTTCTCAAGGACAGCGGATTCTCTGTTCAGCTCTTCAAGCCTCTGTTCTATTCTTTTTTTATCAAGGTCGAAATCCTTCTGCAGCCTTTCCACTTCCTTTTTGTTTTCAAGACACTTTTTTTCGCATTTCTCCATCTCTTCCATAAAAACAAGTATCCCGTCTTCGACCTTTGTCTTTTCCCTGCCCAGGTCTTCAAGCTCCTTAAGGGCGGCCGTATATTCCTTGTTGGATTTTATATTGCTCAGCTTTACCTGGCTTTTTTCTTTTTTGACATCCAGCTCCTGGATCACCTGTTCCGATTTCCGCCTTTCCTTTTTAAGGGCCTCAAGCCTGTCGGAATCCGCCTGCAATAATGTCCTGCAGGCATTCAGCTCATCTTCCAGTTTCCGGATATGCTGCGGGCAGTCCTTTTTAAGGGAATCGAGCATGGTTATCTTATTGTCACATTCCTGAAGAAGTATTAGTCCGATTATCTTGTTTTTCAACTTTCTTTTCTCCTCTGTTTCCTATGGGTTTAAGTCCTTCCCTAACGCCTTACCCCTCACGCTCTTACGCCTCACCCTCTCATCTTCTTATCCTCTTAACCTCTCAACTTCTGCCCCTCACCCCTCACCCTCTCATCTTCTTATCCTCTTAACCTCTCAACTTCTGCCCCTCACCCCTCACGCCTCACCCTCTCATCTTCTTATCCTCTTAACCTCTCAACTTCTGTCCTTCTGCCCCTCATGCCTTACGGTCCACATATCTCATCGGCGCCTTTTCATCCTCAAATATCTCAACAACGACATCAAGGTTCAAGCCCTTCATCCTGTCGCGCAAATCATTCGCAAAGACATGCATGGCGGCCCTCTCCATGTTGAAATGCCCGGCATCAATCAGGGCAAGGCCGAGGGTCTGGGCCATCAGTGCCTCGTGATGCCTTATATCGCCTGTTATGTAAAGATCAGCGCCCTTTTCTGATGCGTGTGACAGTTCCGAACCGCCCGCCCCTCCCAATATGGCGATCCTCTGAATATCCCTGTCCGGAGACCCCATCACCATCAATCCCGTTGATCCTACAGCATCCATTACAATCCGGGCTGCTGCCGCAAGGGACATGCCTTCAGGAAGATCCCCGATCCTGCCCAGCCCGTCAAGCCTGTCAGAGGCATTGGCCTTCATCAAGAGTGCCTCCATATCCTTAAGCCCTATCTTGCGGGCCAGGATATCGTTTATGCCCCCTCTTGCCACATCAAGATTTGTATGAACGGCAACAACGGATATCCCTGATTTTATCGCCCCAACTATAACGTCGCCTGGATATATGTCAGGATTTATTGAAGTCAGCCCTTTAAAGATAAGGGGGTGATGGGTCAGGAGCAGCTGGGCATTTCTTTCGCCGGCCCTTTGCAATGCACCGATGGTAGGGTCAAGGGCTATAAGAATTTTTTTTATTTCATCCGAAGGAAATCCGGCCTGGAGCCCGGGATTATCCCACTCCTCGGCTGTGGAAAAGGGCGCCATGCCGTCGAGAATCTTCAGAACATCCTTAAGCTTCGGTGTCATGATCAAACCTCATAAAAAAAGGGCGCACCTTGTTATGGTGCGCCCTTTTCCCCTATCAAGGGATTTCAAATGAAAAACAGGCATTTCTTTATGAAGTCTTTTTTTATTCATCGTAAAATTTTATTAATGGGCCCACCAGGATTCGAACCTGGGACCGACCGGTTATGAGCCGGTGGCTCTACCAGCTGAGCTATAGGCCCGTTGTTTTAAGGTTATAAAATGCAGTCGGAATGAATATTTGTCAAGAAAAATTCTATCTTTTCAGACGTTATCTTTCCAGAAAGCTCTTCAGCTTCCTGCTTCTGCTGGGATGTCTCAGTTTCCTCAAGGCCTTGGCCTCTATCTGCCTGATCCTTTCCCTTGTAACATTGAAATCGCGCCCTACCTCTTCCAGGGTATGATCGGATTTTTCTCCTATCCCGAACCGCATCCTTAACACCTTCTCCTCCCTCGGTGTGAGAGATGTCAGGACCTTTCGCGTCTGTTCCCCAAGGCTGTAGTTGATGACGGCATCTCCGGGAGAGATAATCTTCTTGTCCTCAATGAAATCTCCAAGATGACTGTCCTCCTCCTCTCCGATGGGGGTCTCAAGGGAGATGGGCTCCTTGGCTATCTTCAGCACCTTCCTCACCTTCTCCAGGGGGAATTCCATCTTCTCGGCGATCTCCTCCGGGGTCGGTTCCCGTCCATGCTCCTGCACAAGATACCTGGAGGTGCGTATAAGTTTATTTATGGTTTCAATCATGTGCACCGGGATACGGATAGTCCTCGCCTGATCGGCAATTGCCCTTGTAATGGCCTGGCGTATCCACCATGTCGCATAGGTGCTGAATTTGTACCCCCTCTGATATTCGAATTTCTCCACTGCCTTCATCAGGCCGATATTGCCCTCTTGAATAAGATCAAGGAATTGAAGGCCTCTGTTTGTGTATTTTTTGGCAATGCTTACTACCAGCCTCAGGTTTGCCTGGATAAGCTCCTGTTTGGCCGCCTTGGACTTATCAAGGCTGGTCGACACCTTTGTCAGGGCTTCCTTTAATTCGCTGAGACTCATGTTTGTATGATCTCTGGAATCTTTAATGAATTTCTGCGCCCTGTTGATCTCCACATTAAATGCTATGAGATCCGCCTTTTTTATCTTTAGAGAAGTTACGGCATCATCATCCTTGGCCTTTTTGGGGATCTTTAGGACACATTCCTTCAAATGGTTTACGGACTTTGCGCCGGATTTTGAAACACAGGTCGTAATCGACTTTTCGGCCTTTTCGACCTTTGAAATAACGCCCCTTAATTTATCCACCATATTGTCCAGCTGGCCCTTCTCAAGTTTAAAGGAGCTTATCAACTCGGCAATTTTTTCGTGATTTTTTTTCATCTTTGCGGACAGGGTCTTCCTTTTCGGGGCGAGACAACTTTTTTTTGTCGCCTCCAGCCTGTGGTCGCAATAACCCTTATAGAGGCCTCCTATCTCATCGATTACCTTTAAAAGATGCTCCTTTTTTTCAAGAAGTTGAGTGTGCCCCTCCTCGTAGTCAGGGTCATTGATGATATTTTTAAATTTTACCTCACCTTTCTTAAGGCCCTCGCCAAGCTCAATGATATAATCGATCCCAACGCAGCACTTGAGAAGGAGGTCAAGTGAGTCTTTCTCGCCCTCTTCTATCCTTTTAGCTATGTCGACCTCACCTTCCCTTGTAAGAAGAGAGATGGCCCCCATCTCTTTCAGATACATCTTTACAGGATCTGAGACCTTGGCGCCGGTATCAAGGATCTCTGCCCGGAAGTCCTCCTTGTCCTCAATCACCTTTTCCTTCTTTTTAGCGATCTTCTTTGAATGCTCGATCTCTTTCCTTGCCGCCTCGTCTATCACCATGATATCGAGGTCTTCAAACATCATCATTACATCATCAATATGTTCCGATGATATGACATCATCCGGCAGATCATCATTTAATTCCTCGTAGGTTATGTATCCTTTATCCTTGCCGATATCTATCAACCTCTTAAGATTTGTCATATCAGACTTGTTAGTCATCATGTCCCTCCTGACGGTTTCTTTTTCTTTTTTTTTCTTCATAGGACTCCCGAGTAGAGTTATCGGTTGAATTTTCAGTCATCTGAAATATTGTCTATTCGCCCTGGGCGGAATGCCGCTGTGTGGCACGCCGCTTGAGGCGGTAAATTTCATTTCGCCTTGCCGAAATCATTCTTTAAAATTTTATTCAGGGCACTGTCCTGCTCCCTTTTCTGTTTTAGAATCAGGTTCTTTTTCTCAAGGTCATTGCCTGTACTTCTAGATGACTTTGATAAATTAATTCTTTTTACTTTCTGTTCAAATGCCTGCAGCGCCTGTTCCACATCGTCGCTGTATATGGGAGGAGATAAAATTGCCTCCCTGTATTTTTCCCTGGCTGTATCGTTTCCAAGCTTTTCAGCCAATTCATCCGGATCGCTCTCCTCATCCCTTTTATAAATCTCGCATATGGAATCAAAAATATCCATGATAACCGGATCTGAGAGCAAAAGCCTGCACCCGCCGTCAACCAGCCTCCGTGCCGTATCGGGAAAATGAGCCAGAAGGTTCAGGATATACAGGTCATCCTGGTTTTTAGCAGTCTTGCCTGACAATATTTTCTTAAGCCTGGTTTCCTGCTCATCCCCGGCAGGCGACGGCCCCTGCTTTTTTAATTCGCTTAAGACTATGGATTCCGGTATCCTGCTCTTTTCAGAGAGCTTTCTGACATACAGCGCCCGCTGGGACTCGCTGTTCACCTCTGACAGCACAGGAATAAGCTCCTTCAGGATTCCAACCTGCTCTTCAATGCTGTCATCGTTTCGGGACAGCTTGAAATCAAGGTAAAACTCAAAGATCGGAACTGATTTTTCAAGGTACCCGATAAAACCACCCAGGCCCCTGCTGTTAACAAAGGTGTCAGGATCATCTCCTTCCGGCAGTGCTATCACCTTCGCCGTCATCCCCTCGTTAAGAAAGAGCGGCAGACTCTTTAATGTAGCGCCTTTCCCCGCCGCATCCGAATCGAATACAACCATCGCTTCCCTGGCATAGCCTTTCAGTTTCCTGACATGATCCTTTGTAAGGGCCGTGCCGAGTGTTGCCACTGCTTCATTGAAGCCGTGTTTTCTCAAGGCCAGGACGTCGGTATATCCCTCCACGATGACAACGCGGCCGCTTTCCCTGATCCCCTGATAGGCGGCGTGCAGCCCGTACAGCAGCTCGCCCTTATGAAATACCGGGGTCTCAGGGGTGTTCAGATATTTCGGCAGTGACTTATCCAGCACCCTTGCCCCGAATCCTGCCACCTGTTTTCTCAGGTTGTGGATCGGGAAAATGACCCTGCCCCTGAATCGATCGTAAAAACCCTTTTCCTTCGAGATTATAAGGCCTGCCTGGACCGCATTTTCCAGGTCCGTTTTTTTCCCTTTTAAAAAATTCGTAAGGCCATTCCATTCCGGAGGAGAAAATCCAAGCCGGAATTCTTCGGCAATCTCCCTGTTGATGGACCTCTTTTTCAGATACTCCCTGCCCGGCGCCCCTTTATCGCTCTTCAGGAGGATATCATGAAAATATCCCGCAGCAAGCTCATTTATCTCGTATATTGCCTCTCCGAGGTCCTTCGACCTTTTCTGGGTCGGGGTCAGTTCCCTTTCCGGAAGTGTGATATGATATCGTTCCGCCAGTTCCCTCATGGCCTGCGGGAAAGTCACCTTGTGGTACTCCATCCAGAAGGCGAATATATCTCCGCCCTTCTTGCACCCGAAGCAGTGAAACATCTGCCTTGACTGATTGACGGTAAAGGAGGGGTCCTTATCGCCATGAAAAGGGCAGAGCCCTATATGATGCTGCCCTGCCTTTCTAAGCTGGACATACTGGCCGATAACCTCAACGATATCCGCTGTTCTTTTTATCTCCTCCTTGGCTGATTGATACAAATCCATTACAATCCCATTCAGGATAATTATTTTTCTGTCTGCTGAACTTTGTGCCCTCAAAAGCAAAAAACCCCTTCAATAAAGAAGGAGTTTTATACACGAAAACAGCGGCTGACTTTTATGTCCTATCATTAAGGCTAACTCAAAAGTCTCTTGGCTATATCATTAACTTCCTTGCCCTGCGCCCTTCCCGCCATTTTGACCATGGCAGCCTTCATTACCCTTCCTAAATCCTTGGGCCCCTGCGCCGAGAGTTCGGATATGGTCCCGGAAATTACAGCCTCTATCTCCCCGGTGCTTAACTGTTTAGGCATATAACCTGAAAGAATCGCTATCTCCTTCTCCTCCTTGGCCGCCAGGTCTTCGCGGCCGCCCTGCCTGAATTCCTTGACGGAATCTGTTCCTCTCCGGATCAGAGAGGAGATAACCGAGCGGACCTCATCATCCTCCAGTTTGCCCATCTTTTCCACCTGCCTGTTCTTAAGCGCAGCCTTTAAAAACCTCAGACAGGACAAACGGGATTCATCTTTGGCCTTCATTGAACTCTTCAGGTCTTCATTGATCTGTTCTTCAAGGGTCATATAAAACCTCGGGGGTCAAACATTAGAGTTTTCTAAACACTTCAAATTAAAGCCATTATTTCAATTGTCAAGTGAAAAATATTCTTGAGACCTGGTGATTTTTATGGCCTCTGCCAGATCCATCGAGCCTTCATAAAGGGCCCGGCCTGTTATGACCCCCGTGATCCCGTATTTTTCCACTGCCATTAACCTTCTTATATCATCTGTCCCGGAAATGCCCCCGGACGCTATTACAGGTATTGTTATTGCTTCAGCAAGTTCCTTTGTCGCCTCAATGTTCGGGCCCGAGGTCATTCCGTCCCTCTGGATATCGGTGTAGATGATTGCAGAGATCCCGTCATTTTCAAACCTTTTAGCCATCTCAACAGGGGCTATTTCAGTCTGCTCAACCCAGCCCTCAACGGCAACGCGGCCTTTGCTGGCGTCAATGCCCAGTATAATCCTCCCGAGGAAATGATTGCAGGCATCCTTTACCAGGTCAGGGTTCCTGTATGCAACAGTCCCCAGGATAACCTGCATGATGCCCAGGTCCAGATAGGATTTGATGGTATCAAGGTCCCTTATCCCTCCTCCGAGCTGGGTCGGCACCGGCACGGCCTTCACAATCTTTCTGATGGTTTCGCTGTTGACCGGCCTGCCTTTTACAGCGCCGTCAAGATCCACAATGTGGATGCGCTCTGCGCCCTGGCTGCACCATCTCGCCGCGATCTCCTCTGGAAAGTCCGAATAAACGGTCTCGTCCGACATCCTGCCCTGTTTAAGACGGACACAGCGTCCGTTTTTTATATCTATTGCAGGTATTACAATCAATTTTCAGCCTCTTTTCTTTTTTCTAAAAATATAAAAATATCGTCTATCAGGTCATTCAGGCCCATGCCGGCCAGATCACTCGCCGTCATCCATTTGCCTTTCCCTTTGAAAAAGGTCCTGATATCCAGAATATTCTCACTCAGGGACCTCTGTGTCTTGTTGAACCGCCCCTTCCAAAGGATGGCCCCCTCATCAGGGCTTACAAGACAGAGGTCGAAGAACACCGATGCCGGATTATTGACCGCATAGTCAGAACCCTCCCGCTCTTTACACCTGTACAAAAAGCCTGTTATCGCTGCATCGGCATTCAGCTCACGGGCGACCCTGCCGGCGATTTCAAAATTGCCGACACCTTCTCCGGAGGCGGAAATCCTTGATAACGCTTCACGGGAGCTATCAGGGCTTATCAGTTCATACCCCTCATGTCCCGACATTGCCTCAAACAGCATGGAGGTCAGATAATAGGATTTTTCAAGGAGGGCCTGATCAGCCGATGACCTGTCACCGGACACCGGGACCCTTGCATCATCAGCCTTATCTCCCTGATAAGCAGTCGGCATAAGGCCTAAAATGGCTATCTTTTTAATGGCATGCCCGGAAGATTCCCGACCCTGGCGCCCTGCCTGCATATGGTTACACGCGACAGTTATTAACAGGCATAGGGCTAAAGGCAGAAAGACCTTCCTGTTCAGATTTACATGCCGTCTGTTATTCATGATTCCGCCGGTGGCCTATTACAACATCCCCTTTGTAGAAGGGACCTCCCCCTGAAGCCTTTTCTCGATTGATACCGCCATATCGAGCGCCCTGCCGAATGCCTTGAATATGGCCTCAGAGGTATGATGGGGGTCTTTCCCGGATAAAAGGTCGATATGCATGGTTATACCGGAGTGGTTTACAAGCGCCCGGAAAAATTCCTTGATAAGGCTTGTGTCAAAATTGCCTGTCTTTTTGTTTTTAAGGGAAACCCGGTATGCCAGGTACGGGCGGTTGCATATGTCCAAAACCACGCAGGCCAGTGACTCATCCATGGGCACCATGGCTTGTCCGTATCTCCGTATCCCCCTTCTTTCCCCTATCGCCTTGCTGATGGCATCTCCAAAGCAGATCCCCAGGTCCTCCACGGTATGGTGATAGTCAATCTCCGTGTCGCCCTTGGCGATGACCTTGATATCCATGAACCCGTGTGCGGCCATGAGATCCAGCATATGGTCAATGAAGGGGACCCCCGTGTTAATCTCCGAAATGCCCTTTCCATCCAGGTTCAGGGTAAGCTGTATATCCGTCTCCTTGGTCTTCCTGATTATTTTTGCCTTTCTATCCATCTTTTCCCCCGTACTGACAATGCCGAATATTTATTTCCTTAAAAACAGTTATATAAAATACTGTATAATGATATATGAAAAAAGAAAAAGCCTTGGAGGCTTGATATTTCGAATATGTCTTTACGTTATTTTTATTTGTCGGGCAGAATTTAAATATGGTGGAGATGATCGGGATCGAACCGACGGCCTGTACGTTGCGAACGTACCGCTCTCCCAGCTGAGCTACATCCCCACGCCAGATTGCAATTAAATCTCATAAATGCTTAAAGAGATTGTAAGGCGCATTAAAAAAATATATACTTATCAATAACTTTGAAAAGCAGATTTAATTAATGAGTGAAAAAGGAGTCGATTATAAAGACTTTCAGGTTGAGAATCAAGGAGTTTTTGTTTTATTGGGATGTAAAACCGGAAGGTTTTTTACGAGATACAATAAAAACCTTGATTTTTAAAAAAAATTAGATAATAAAAGCCAGTCATGCCCCCGTAGCTCAGGTGGATAGAGCACCAGATTCCTAATCTGGGTGCCGTGCGTTCGAGTCGCGCCGGGGGCACTCCTATTTCCAGGGCATTTCAATTAATTTCATCCCCCGATACTCATGAATGAGAATCGGGTCACCGCTTTGTCTCCCTCCCGTCATCCGATATTTCTTTATTGTTGGTGAATTTTTTCCTTGAAATATTACATGTTGTCTTGTATAGATATTTGTTCTTTTTACGCCTTTGGCGCTTTTCTGATCCTGTCGCCGGGGCCATTTTTTATTCTTATGGTTTTATAATGTCAATACCATGGCCCCGACATGCATGTTATGAACCTGGGCTTTTACAATTGACTTTTAATAGAAATTTGATTAAAAAATTAATTTTAGCGTTTATTGGAGGTGGCTATGTACGCTGTCATACAGACCGGTGGAAAACAATACCGCGTGACCCCGGGTGAACTTGTCAAGGTCGAAAAACTGCCGGGCAATAAGGGAGATCAGGTTACCTTTGAAAAGGTCCTTTTGACCTCGGACGGTGAAACCGTGAATATCGGCAATCCTTTTCTCCCGGAAATTAAGGTCCAGGGCCGTATAGCACGGCAGGGCCGGGATAGAAAGATCCTCGTTTTCAAATACAAGAGAAGGAAGGATTACAGGAAAAAGATAGGGCACAGACAGAGTTTTACCCTTGTCAAGGTAGATGATATTGCCAAATAATTATCCCTGTTGAATTGTCATGCCATGAATAAAATTCATAAAACAAGACACGGGATATGCGTCATTTGATATCTTAAAAAAGAAGGAAATTAACAATGGCACACAAAAAAGCGGGGGGAAGCTCCCGGAACGGAAGGGACAGCGCCGGACAGAGGTTCGGCATAAAGAGATACGCCGGAGAAAAGGTCCGGCCCGGCAACATACTTATCAGGCAGAAGGGCACAAAGATCCACCCGGGCCTTAATGTAGGGCTGGGAAGGGATTATACAATCTTTGCAAAGATAGACGGCGTAGTGGCCTTTGAAAAACACGGCAGCAACCGGAAAAGGGTGAGCGTTTACGCGGAATAGTAAAACAGGTTATTTCCATCTCCTGAGGTTATTATGGGATTCTTGGATGAAGTAGTTATTACCGTTGTATCCGGGGATGGTGGAAAAGGTTGTGTGAGCTTCAGGAGAGAGAAGTTTATCCCCAAGGGCGGCCCTGACGGAGGAGACGGGGGAGCCGGAGGGAATATAATTATCCATGCCTCGAGCAGTCTGAACACCCTATCTGATTTCAGTTCAAAAAGACATTTCAAGTCTCAAAACGGCAGACCCGGAAAAGGTAAGCACCAGACAGGCAAAAACGGATCGGATATCATTATCAAGGTCCCCCTTGGGACAATAATATATGACAACGAGACCAAAGATATCCTTGCGGATCTGGTGAAAGATGATGAGGAGATCCTCTTTCTCTCAGGCGGGATTGGCGGCAAGGGCAACGCCCATTTTGCCACCTCGACCAACAGGACCCCCAGATTCGCCCAGGACGGGATGCCGGGCCAGAAGAAAACCATCCGACTTTCACTTAAATACATCGCCGACATAGGGCTTATCGGTCTGCCCAATGTCGGCAAATCAACGCTGCTGTCCCGCCTTACAATGGCCAGGCCCAAGATAGACAATTATCCCTTTACGACGATCTTTCCCAACCTAGGTGTTATGGAATTCGACAACCAGAAGCGTCTTACAATAGCGGACATCCCGGGACTGATAGAGGGCGCAAGCGAAGGCAAGGGTCTGGGCCACAGGTTTTTAAAGCATGTCGAGAGGACAAGATTCCTTCTTCATCTTATAGACGGCGCCGCCAGCCCGAAAAAAGAGATCCTTAAGGACTTTTATCTTTTACAGGATGAGCTTAATCGATATAATCCCAATATAACGAAAAAGGAGCAGATGGTCCTGATCAACAAAACGGACCTGATGCCCCACGGGACCAGGGACATCGGCAGGATAAGGGCGGCCTTTGACAAAATCGGCTTTGAATCCCTGGCCGTCTCGGCATTGACCGGCGACGGCCTGGATGAGCTTAAAGCTATACTTGCGAAAAAACTGCTTGGAGAACCTGACCGGGTAAAGCCGGAACCAAATGAACTTTAAATTGTCAAAGATGCATGAAGGATAAAATGCCGACAGACAGAAAAGCACTGCTTAAACCCGTCAAGAGGGTCGTGATAAAGGCCGGAAGCGGCATGCTGACAGGAAACGACGGCCTCAACACCAAGGTCATAAATAATCTCAGCAGGGAGATCTGCGGGCTGTGGGAAAACGGCATCGAGGTCGTCCTGGTATCCTCGGGCGCCATTGCCTCGGGATTGAAAAAGCTTGGCCTGACAAAGAGGCCGAAAACCATATCAAAAAAGCAGGCAACCGCGGCCGTCGGCCAGAGCAGCCTGATGATGGCATATGAAAAGGCCTTTTCCCGCTGCGGCAAGATGGTTGCACAGATATTGATCACCAGGGATGATTTCAACAACAGGCGCAGGTACCTGAATGCCAGGAACACTATTTTCACGCTCCTGTCCTGGGAGATAACCCCTGTAATAAATGAAAATGACACCGTTGCCTTTGATGAGATCAAGTTCGGGGACAATGACAACCTGAGCGCCATGGTGGCAAATATGACTGAGGCCCATCTCCTGATCAACCTGACGGATATGGATGGGCTCTTCAACAAGGACCCCAGGGCGCATGAAGATGCGCGGCTTATCAATATAGTAGAGAAGATCAACAGCGATGTGATGCGCTGCGCCGGCGCAGACCCCGGGGCACTGGGCACAGGCGGAATGGCAAGCAAGATCAAGGCCGCAAAGAAGGTAACGCTCAGGGGCATGCCCGCGATTATCGCAAACGGCCGCAGGCAGGGTGTCCTTGAAGATATATTCAAGGGTGAGGAGATAGGCACGCTTTTTCTGCCGCAGGAGAATTCATTATGCGGCCGCAAGCACTGGATAGCCTTCTCAAAGGCCCCTAAAGGCAGGCTTGTCATCGACCGCGGCGCCGCTGAAGCCCTCAGGAGGAACGGGAAAAGCCTGCTTCCTTCAGGCATCAGAGAGGTCATGGGGAATTTTGTAAGGGGCGATTCGGTTATCATACTTGACAACGACAGGAGGGAGATCGCAGTAGGTATGGCTAATTATTCCTCTGACGAGGTAAGAAAGATAATGGGCCTGAAAAGTTCGGAGATTGAGTCTGTGCTGGGGCACAAGGATGATGACGAGGTCATCCACAGGGACAACCTGGCAATAACCGTAGAAATAACCGACGGAGATCTGAAATGCTGATCGAACAAATGATGCTTGAAATGGGCAAGGCCGCAAAGGATGCGTCAAGGGCCCTGCGCAAGACGGAAAGGGCCGCCAAAGACGCTGCGCTCCTGCTGACGGCAGACTGGCTGCTGGAGAGGAAAGAGGACATCAAGAGGGAGAATAAGAAAGACCTGGCCCTTGCGAAGGATTCGGGCCTCACATCAGCGATGATGGACAGGCTCACGCTGGATGACAATACGCTGAAATCCATGGCTGACGGGCTCAGGGAAGTGGCAGGGCTGCCCGATCCTGTCGGAGGGGTTACAGGGATGTGGAAAAGGCCCAACGGCCTGATGGTGGGGAGGGTCCGAATACCCCTGGGTGTCATTGGATTCATCTATGAATCAAGGCCCAATGTCACCGTGGACGCCGCTGCCCTCTGCCTGAAATCAGGGAATAGTGTTATCCTGAAGGGCGGATCAGAGGCGATCAACTCGAACATGATACTTGAGAAGATATTGAAAGAAGCCCTGGTTGAGGCAGGATTGCCTGAAAAGGCCGTGCAGGTGGTGCCCACTACGGACAGGGAGGCTGTGCGCGTCATGCTGGGCCTTGATCAGTATGTGGATATTATAATACCGAGGGGCGGTGAGGGGCTTATAAGATACGTTGTTGAAAACTCCCGCATACCGGTATTAAAGCATTATAAGGGTGTGTGCCATGTGTATGTGGATGAATTCGCAGATCTCGGCATGGCCGCTGATGTCTGTTTTAACGCAAAGGTTCAGAGGCCCGGGGTTTGCAATGCCATGGAGACTATGCTGGTCCACGAAAAGATCAGCCGTGAATTCCTCCCTGCCATGGGAAAGAGGTTCATGGATGCTGGCGTGGAGCTGAGGGGCTGCCCCAGGACACTGGAGATCCTGCCCTACGCAAAACCGGCCGTTGAGGCTGACTGGCCTGAGGAATTCCTGGATCTTATACTGGCAGTAAAGGTTGTGTCTGACATGGATGATGCCCTCGACCATATCGAAAGATACGGTTCAAACCATACAGAGGCAATCATCACAAAAGACTATGACCGGACCAGGAGATTTCTGGGCGAGGTGGATTCTTCCCTCGTTCTCGTTAATGCCTCCACCCGTTTCAATGACGGGTTCCAGCTGGGGCTGGGCGCGGAGATAGGAATAAACACATCTAAGCTGCATGCCTTCGGCCCCATGGGACTGGAGGAGCTTACAACGACCAAATTCATAGCCTACGGGGACGGGCAGTTGAGGAGTTGAGTTGCTGAATATATCAATCACGATTCCGGTAAAATACCGATTAAATTTCCTCCCCTTTTAGGGGAGGATTAAGGTGGGGTCTCGTAAGGTTATTAAAATAGAAATCCTTAGACCCCCTCCTGACCTCCCCCTAAAAGGAGGAGAAATTCTG
>JBFYXR010000109.1:0-6435 GCA_041310455.1 Desulfobacteraceae bacterium
ATCATACCAATTGACTTGAACCGGCTCATCTGATAATCAAGTAAAATCAAATTTATGGAGGCTTTTTCGAATATGGATTACAAATCAACCCTGAATCTCCCTGACACTCAATTCCCCATGAAGGCCAACCTTGTGAAAAAGGAGCCTGAAACGCTTGAAAGATGGGAAAAGGAAGGCCTTTACAGCATGATCAGAAAGGCATCCAGGGGTCGCAAGCCATATATGCTGCATGACGGTCCGCCCTATGCGAACGGCAATATCCACATGGGGACCGCCCTGAATAAGATATTAAAGGATATAATCATCAAATCCAAACAGATGGCAGGTTTTGACGCCCCCTATGTCCCGGGATGGGACTGCCACGGGCTGCCTATTGAACATAAGGTCGATAAGGAACTGGGGAAAAAGAAAAAGGACCTCACGCAGGTAGAGATAAGACACTCATGCAGGCAGTATGCCCAGAAATATGTCGATATCCAGAGAAAGGAGTTTAAACGGCTTGGCGTCTTCGGCGAATGGGATAATCCTTATCTTACGATGTCTTTTCCCTATGAAGCAACCATTGTAAGGGAATTCGGCAAATTCGCCCTTAACGGAAGCCTCCATCAGAGCAAGAAGCCCGTTTACTGGTGCACATCCTGCCAGACTGCCCTGGCGGAGGCAGAGGTTGAATATGAGCAGCATTCCTCCCCTTCCATATTTGTCAAGTTTCCCATGATCTCAGACCTGTCACGGGTCTACCCTTCCCTGAAGGGGAAAAAGGTCTCCATAGTGATATGGACCACAACCCCATGGACCATCCCTGCCAACCTGGCCATCGCCCTGCACCCGGACCTTGAATATGTTGCCGTCGAGGCAGGAGAGGATGTCCTTATTCTGGCGGAGGGGCTCTCTGAGACATGCATGAACGCCTTCGGCCTTACCGATTATAAGGCGCTGGAGAGGTTTAATGCATCCTCTATTGTCAATCTCAAGGCCAAACACCCTTTATATGAAAGGGAATCCATTATTGTACTTGCCAATTATGTCACCCTGGATGCAGGGACAGGTTGCGTACATACAGCCCCCGGACACGGGCGGGAGGACTATGAGACAGGCCTGGCCAACAAGCTTGACGCCTATTCCCCTGTTGACGGCTCTGGCCATTTTACAAAGGATGTTGAATTCTTTGCAGGTCAGGAGGTCTTCAGCGCCAATGAATCGGTCATCAAAAAGCTCAAAGAGGTCGGCGCCCTTATAAAGGAACAGAAAATCACACATGAGTATCCCCATTGCTGGAGATGCAAAAGACCTGTCATATTCAGGTCTACCAAGCAGTGGTTCATATCCATGGACAATACAGGTCTCAGGGGAAAGGCCCTTGAGGCCATTAAGAAGGTCTCATGGATACCGGCCTGGGGCGAGGACCGAATCTCGCTTATGATCGCAAATCGGCCCGACTGGTGCATATCCAGGCAGAGGGCATGGGGCGTGCCTATTACAGTCTTCTTCTGTAAGGACTGCGATGAGATAATCATCTCCCGGGAGATCATAGATCATGTGAGCAGGATGGTTGAAGCCTCCGGTGCGGACATATGGTTCTCGGAAACAGTGGAAAGACTCATGCCTGAAGGCACAGTCTGTCCCAAATGCGGAGGAATAAACTTCAGAAAGGAGACTGACATCCTCGATGTATGGTTTGATTCAGGCGTAAGCTATGCAGCTGTTATGGAGCAGAGGGATTACCTTGACAGTCCCGCAGATCTTTACCTGGAGGGCAGCGACCAGCACCGCGGCTGGTTTCACAGTTCCCTTTTATGTTCAATAGGGACAAGAGGCCGGGCACCCTATAAAAAGGTCCTTACCCATGGTTTTGTAGTGGACGGCGCAGGAAAGGCCATGCATAAGTCGGCAGGGAACGATATCTCACCTGAGGAGATGATAAAGGATTACGGCGCTGAGATAGTCAGGCTGTGGGTGGCATGTGAAGACTACAGAGACAGCATCAGGCTCTCCAAGGAGATCCTGTCACGTCTTACCGAGGCATATCGCCGCATACGTAACACATGCCGTTACCTGCTGGGAAACCTGAATGACTTTGACCCTGTGAAAAATGCTGTCTCCTATGATCAATTGGATGACCTTGATAAATGGGCCTTGCATCGCCTCCATGAGATGAATGACAAGATCCGGAAGGCCTACGATACCTTTGAATTCCACAGCATCTATCATACACTGCATAATTTCTGTGTTATTGATCTCTCGTCCTTTTACCTGGATATTATCAAGGACAGGCTTTACGCATCTTCAAAAAATTCATTATTAAGGAGATCGGCCCAGACCGTTATGAGCGAGATATTGAATGTCCTCGTAAGGCTGATGGCGCCGATCCTTTCCTTTACAGCCGATGAGATATGGCAATACATGGGTAGCAATGCATCAGGTCCCAATGTACACACCGATCTGTTCATACCTGTTAAAAAGGAATATGTTAATCCGGATCTTGCAAAAAAATGGGATGATATTATCAGGATAAGAAAAGAGGTGACAAAGGCCCTGGAGGTGGCGAGAAAGGATAAGCTTATCGGCCACTCCCTGGATGCATCGGTTATAATTGGGCTCACTCCTGAGCATGAAAAATTCCTGGCCCCGTACATGAACGATCTGCGCACCCTCTTTATTGTATCCTCGGTAGTTGCTGTCCCGTTTGACACACTGATAGACGTTCCGGAAGGAGAAGAGGTAAAGGGCCTGAAGGTTAAGGTCTCACTCTGTGAAGACCCTAAATGCGAACGGTGCTGGATTCATGATCCCACTGTTGGAAAAGATGGCTTTCACCCGACGATATGCAAAAGATGCGTGGACGCGTTAAAAGAAATGGAGTGACCTTAAATTGGCTAAGCATAATCTCATATTTCTCCTGACCGCCTTTGCGGTAATTGTTTTGGACCAGGCGACAAAATTTCTGATAGCCGGCGCCATAGGCTACTATGAATCCATTCCGATAATCTCAGGGTTCTTTAACCTTGTACATGTCAGGAACCGCGGGATGGCATTCGGCCTTATGAATCGCCCTGATACTGGCATTGCCCTCTATTTTCTCATAGCCGTCACGATAATCGCCGTCCTTTTGATAATAATCTGGTCCGTCCGGCTGAAAGATGAGGAGAGGGGATTACTGTTCGGGCTGTCTCTTATTCTCGGTGGGGCCGTCGGCAACCTGATTGACAGGATAAGGCTGAAGGAGGTCATAGATTTCCTTGATGTCTGCGTCGGTTCATATCACTGGCCGGCTTTCAATGTAGCTGATTCAGCCATCACCGTCGGGGCGGTATGGATCGCGGTTTACATTGTCTTCTTCAGCCGGGCCGAATCCGGAGAGAATATATAATTTGATAAATTAGGGTTCAAGGATTCCAGTGTTCCAGGATTCAAGTAAAAACCAACTTAAAATCTTTTTTGGCGCTTGACCCCTTGAATCCTTGACCCCTATCTAATATGATTGAACTGAAATTGCAGCCTTTAGGCGATGGATTTTATTCTATCCCCCTAATGGGACGATAATATCAAGGAGACTAATTTTCCAATGCATCCAGATCTTTTTTCCATCGGCCCTTTGACCCTGCATACCTACGGGCTTATGATCGCTATAGGCTTTATTGTGGGACTTGTTATTGCCATAAAGATTGGCAGCCGGCATGGTATCGATCCCCAGCAGATTATGGACCTGTCTTTTCTGCTGATTATAAGCGGGATCATCGGCTCCAGGATCGTTTACATCCTGATGAATATCTCTTACTATGCTGCAAATCCCCTGGATATATTTAAGCTGTGGCAGGGAGGTCTTGTCTTCTCCGGCGGGCTGCTGGCGGCACTAATAGCCTGTTTTTTCTATATCAGGCGCCACAAATTGGATATCCTGCTGACAGGAGATATATTCGCCCCTTCAGTCGCGATCGGCCAGGCTATCGGACGCATAGGATGCTTCATGGCCGGATGCTGCTATGGAAAAACGACAAGCGTGCACTGGGGCGTGATCTTTACCGATTCCAAGTCCATTGCTCCTCTTAATATACCACTTCATCCTACACAGCTGTACGACTCTTTCAGCAATTTTATAATCTTTATAATACTCATGATCCTCGGGGCCAGGAAAAAGTTTACAGGCCAGGTCATCATATGGTTTCTGATCATGCACAGCACCGCCCGGCTTTTTATTGAACGCTTCAGGGGCGATGACCGGGGAATTGTCCCTGGAACAGGCTGGACCATGACGCAATTCATAGCCATCCTGATCCTTATATCCTCGATATATGCGCTGTTCTACATTAGAGCAAGACACGATAAAAAGGAAGGCCGTTGAAATATTATATTGCATATCATTATTACCCTCCAAAACAATTTTAAACCATTATATAAAGTCGTTAAGGAAAAACATTAATATATCGTCATGCCCGCGAAGGCGGGCATCCAGTGGTTTTGTCTCAACTGCAAACTCTGGATTCCCGCCTTCGCGGGAATGACAGTTCCAGTTCTCTGTTCATATATTTAGCGAATTGATTCGGACTGGATTAAGAACATAAAAAAGGGGTTGTATCCATGGATACAACCCCTTTGAATTAAATATTATTTAAACGGCAGGCTGTTACATCATACCGCCCATACCGCCCATGCCACCCATACCGCCTCCAGGCGGCATCATGGGTGCGCCTTCCTCTTTGGGTTTCTCGGCTATCATTGCCTCGGTTGTCAGAAGAAGAGAAGATACCGATGCTGCGTTCTGCAATGCGAACCTTGTAACCTTTGTGGGATCGATGATCCCGGCCTTCATCAGGTCTTCATATTCTCCTGAATCCGCATTGAGGCCGAAGGCGCCTTTCTTTTCCTTTACCTTTTCCACCACGACGGATCCTTCGAATCCCGCATTATTGGCAATCTGGCGGATCGGCTCTTCAAGCGCCCTTATCAGGATGTTAACGCCGCTCTGCTCCTCGCCTTCCAGCTTCATTTCGGAAACGACCTTGACGCATCTTAAAAGAGCTACACCGCCGCCCGGGACAATGCCTTCCTCAACTGCGGCCCTTGTGGCATTAAGGGCATCCTCTACCCTCGCCTTTTTCTCCTTCATCTCTGTCTCGGTTGCCGCTCCAACCTTAATAACCGCCACGCCGCCTATCAGTTTGGCAAGCCTTTCCTGGAGCTTCTCACGGTCATAGTCGGATGTGGTCTCCTCGATCTGGGCCCTGAGCTGTTTTACCCTTCCTTCAAGGTCCTTTCTGCTGCCGCCGCCGTCCACAATCACTGTATTGTCTTTATCAATCGTCACGGTCTTTGCTGTTCCAAGGTCATTCAGGGTAATATTTTCCAGTTTGATTCCAAGGTCTTCAGAAATGACCTTGCCGCCGGTAAGAATTGCTATATCTTCAAGCATGGCCTTGCGCCTGTCGCCGAAGCCGGGGGCCTTGACCGCTGCGGCCTGCAATGTACCGCGCAGCTTGTTGACAACCAGTGTGGCCAGCGCCTCACCCTCAATGTCTTCCGCGATTATAACCAGGGGCCTTCCCATCTTGGCGATCTGCTCAAGGATCGGAACCATGTCCTTCATGCCGGAGATCTTCTTCTCATTAAGGAGTATGTAAGGTTCGTTCAGGGTAACCTGCATCTTCTCTGGATCGGTTACAAAATATGGAGATATGTAGCCCCTGTCAAACTGCATTCCTTCAACGATCTCAAGGGTTGTCTCCATGCTCTTGGCTTCCTCTACAGTGATAACGCCTTCCTTGCCGACCTTGTTCATGGCCTCGGCTATGATGTTTCCGATAGTGGAGTCGTTATTGGCTGAGATTGTGCCGACCTGTGAAATCTCTTCCTGGTCCTTTGTCTGTTTTGAAAGCCTTTTGAGTTCATCAATCGCGACAGCCACGGCCTTTTCTATGCCTCTCTTGAGTGCCATGGGATTCATCCCGGCCGCGACAAGTTTGGAGCCTTCCCTGTAGATCGACTGAGCCAATACCGTAGCGGTGGTCGTCCCGTCACCGGCTACATCGGATGTCTTGGAAGCAACTTCCTTGACCATCTGAGCGCCCATATTTTCAAACTTGTCTTCCAGTTCAATCTCCTTTGCCACCGTAACGCCGTCCTTTGTAATATTAGGAGAGCCAAAGGACTTCTCAAGTATTACATTTCTGCCTTTCGGTCCGAGGGTAACCTTAACCGCATCGGCAAGGGTATCTACACCCCTGAGAATAGCCTCCCTGGCCTTTCCACCGTATTTAATGTCTTTTGCCATCTTAAATTCCTCCGTAAATTAAATTTCTTATTCCACAACAGCTATAATATCGTCTTCACGCATGATAAGGTGTTCTTCACCGTCTATCTTGATTTCCGAACCGGCATATTTTCCGAAAAGCACCTTATCTCCCTTTTTGACTTCCAGTGGTTTCAGATTGCCATTCT
>JBFYXR010000110.1:0-6399 GCA_041310455.1 Desulfobacteraceae bacterium
GCCCGAGGAACAGGCCCGCTATATTCTGCAGGATGGCAACCCGGTTATTCCTCAGGTCATCACTTTCCTTTGTAAGGACCTCCACTCCGTCAAAGAAGTCATCCACGGGTTGCCATCCTGCAGAATATAGCGGGCCTGTTCCTCGGGCTTGCGGATTTTTCCAGGTTTTCGATATAACCCCCCCTGCGCCAACTCCAGAGGGGGAGACCTCCTTTGCGCCCCGAACGGGCGAGCGCCCACTCGCCCTTACAAAGGAGATAAGGCAGGGTCTGATCCCAGAGTGAACCTAGAAATCCTCCTCGCAGACTCAACATCCACAACTTCCTATTAATTTATTGACGTTCCTTTTTTGATTATGTTAAAAATAACATAATCAGCTTATCTGATAAGACTATTCATGCATTTTGATAGAGCGTTATAATATTTCCTGTACCCGCAAGGAGAATAATCATTGAAACCCTTTGAAGAATTACTTTCAGCCTCAGCAAGCGATCATGGACACATGTGCCCCGGCCAGGTAGTCGGCGTCAGGATGGCCATGCTGGGGTGCAGGCTTATAGGGCTTGAGGAACCCACCTCCCATGAACAGATCAAGAAGCTCATCGTTTACGTGGAGATGGACAGGTGCGCAGCGGATGCGGTTGCCTTTGTCACAGGGGCAAGGCTCGGGCGCAGGTCTTTAAAGTATATGGATTACGGGATAATGGCAGCGACATTTCTCAATCTTGAGACAAGGGAAGCCTTCAGGATCGTTTCAACAGAGGAGTCACGCGACCTCGCCCACGTCTACGCCACGGAGATAAAGGAAAAGACGGCCCGGGAGACCGAGGCATATAAGAGGATGCCGGATGATGTCCTTTTCAGGGTTCAGCGTGTGGATGTGCCCATAAGCGAATTCGATCTGCCGGGGCCTACAAGGAAAAAGGCGACCTGTGTCCGCTGCGGACAGGTTGTACGGGACAATAAAGAAGTCATCATTGAAGGAAGGCCATATTGCAAACCATGCGGACAGGGGGCATATTATAAAATAATTGACGAGGTTTAACCTCAAGGCCTTCCCCCCTTACTCCTGCCCACAGAATTAATCCAGATATGTGATGTCCTTGATCTGTCTTAACGGGGAGTAACAACTCCCAAAAATTCCCCCTCTTAAAATAAGAGGGGGTGAGGGGGAGTTATGATCGAGAAGGGGAGGTTAACGTACCCCTCCCTGCCTCCCATTACCCTAAGGGGATAAAGAAAGTTCTCGCAGGGCTCAGATAAAAGTTTCAGGAGTTTTTTTCTGCAATATCCCCTGCATACGGCAGCTTGTAATATTCTCCCTTGTAGGCCTTGATCATAAGGAAGATCCAGAGAATAAAACCTCCAATCCCGACAAGGAATGAAAGCACCCACCCCAGTATAGGGATCATACCGAGTATAATCTGCGCTACAAAGAAGGCAGCTGAAACAACGATAGACTGCATGGCATGAAAACGAACAAATTTATTCTCTTTTTCAAGAAAGAAATAAAAGAGGATACCGGTGATAAAGCCAAGCAGGTAGCTTAAAAGTGCTGCAAGGTTAGGCTGCATCCCTGATGAGCATTTGCCAAGATTTTTTTCTTCCATAGCAATCTCCTTTCAAAATTGTTTGTTTTAATAAAGATAAGACAAGGTGACAGGAACTGCATTTTGTTAAATTCAAGTATAGGAAGATGGGCCTTGCCTGTCAATGATTAATTGTCAAACAACCTGTTGACATGCAGGAAGGGATAGGCAATTATCGCTCCCATGAAATTTATTGCCGACCTCCATATCCATTCCCGGTTCTCCCGGGCAACCTCATTGGACCTTGACCCCGAACATCTGAGCCTCTGGGCCCAGAAAAAGGGTATTACCGTCATAGGTTCGGGTGATTTCACCCATCCGGGCTGGATCAAGGAGCTTCAGGAGAAGCTGGTTGAGTCAGAAAATGGCCTGTACAAACTGAAACCGGAACTGGAGGCCGCTGTAGAAAAGGATGTCCCATCCTCCTGCATAAATCCTTCATGATTTTTGCTGTCGGGCGAGATAAGCTGCATCTATAAAAAAGGCGGACAGACCAGGAAGATCCACCACCTTATACTCATGCCTGATTTTGAATCGGCAATCAGGTTTAACAGGGCACTGGACCGCATCGGAAATATTACATCGGATGGAAGGCCGATACTTGGCCTTGATTCAAGGGACCTCCTTGAGCTGGCACTTGAGGCAAGCGACAGGATGTTCTTTATCCCTGCACACATATGGACGCCATGGTTCTCCCTGTTCGGCTCCAAATCGGGCTTTAATGAGATAGAAGAATGTTTCGGCGACCTCACATCCCATATCCATGCCCTTGAGACAGGTCTGTCTTCCGACCCTTCCATGAACCGCCTCCTGTCCTCCCTTGACAGGTATCTCCTTGTATCCAACTCCGACGCACACTCCCCATCCAAGCTGGGGAGGGAGGCGAACATCTTTGATACTGGCCTGGATTACAACAGCATGATTAATGCCATGGCAAGCAGGCGCGGCTTCGAGGGGACCATTGAATTCTATCCTGAAGAAGGAAAGTACCACATGGACGGCCACCGCAAGTGTGAGGTCATGTTTGCGCCCCATCAGACAAGGGAGCATAAGGGCCTTTGTCCCAGGTGTGGGAAGGCCATCATCGTGGGCGTGCTTAGCAGGGTGGAGGAGCTTGCGGACAGGGAGATCCCGGAGATAACCAAACCTTTTTACAGCCTCATCCCTCTCAACGAGATACTCTCGGAGATTTATGAATGCGGGCCTGCGACAAAGAAGGTTGTCTCAATCTACGATGAGCTGATCTCGACCCTGGGCCCTGAGCTGGGGATTCTCATGGATGCTGACCTGAAGGAAATCCATGAGTGTGGCGGTATGCTGCTTTCAAGGGCTGTTGAAAGGATGCGCACAGGGAAGGTCATCAGGCAGGAGGGCTATGACGGAGAATACGGAGTAATCAGGCTCTTTCAGGAATCCGAGAAGCATGAATTGAAAGGACAGGCGTCGCTTTTTGTGACCGGGAAGGCTGAGCGCCCTGATAAAAAGCAGAACAGGTCTTTAAAACGCAATGCCGCCGCAAAGACTGAAGATGCTGACATGGCTGGGAAGCAGCAGCCCTTAGATGACCCTGTGCTTGGCCCCCTTAACGATGAGCAGAGGTCAGCGGTGCTTTATATTGGCGGCAACCTGCTTATCACGGCAGGCCCGGGTACAGGAAAGACCATGACGCTGACCCATCGCATTGCCCATATTATCAAGTCAGACCTCGCAGCATCGGACCGGATACTTGCCCTGACCTTTACCAATAAGGCCGCAGGGGAGATGAGGGAGAGGGTTGAGAAACTTCTCCCTGAAATAAAACCCGCTGCTGTAAAGGTGGCGACCTTCCATGGGTTCTGTCTGGATGTCCTCAAGGAACAGGTTGATAAGACAGGTCTTCCAGGGGGTTTCACCATTTGTTCCGAGGAAGATTCAAAAACGCTTGCCCGGCAGGTTGTTTCCGAGGCAGGCAAGGGGAGAAAATATGCCGACAGGCTTTTGAAACGGTTGCCTCAGTTGAAGGCGGCCCAGGTTATGGGCGGGGAGTTAGAGGAGAACTGTGAGGAGATTATCCCACTGTTTCAAAGATACGGGGAAAGGCTTCGTGGGGCAGGGCTCCTTGATCTGGATGACCTGGAGACAGAGACACTGAGGCTCTTCAGGGAACACCCTGAGACGGCAATGGAATATTCCATGCGTTATTCACACATCTTTGTGGATGAATACCAGGACACCAGCCCTGTGCAGGCCGCACTGCTGAAGGTTCTTGTAAGGGAGGGTCTAAACGAGATATGCGCCATAGGTGATCCTGATCAGGCTATCTATGGATTCCGAGGCGCTGACATAAGAAATTTTCAAAGTTTCACTGAAACTTTTCCGGGGTCAAGGGAGCTATCCCTTGCAAAAAATTATCGTTCTACCCAGATAATACTGGACGGGGCATCGCGCCTTTTGAGTAAGGATTTCGCCCTTAAGGGTTCAAAAGGCAAAGGTGAGCTGATCGGTCTCGGCAGCTGCTCCACCCAATCGGAAGAGGCGGAGATGGTCGTGGAGCAGATAGAAAGGCTCCTTGGCGGGACAGGATATTTCTCTCTGGACAGCGGCAGGGTTGCATCCTATGAGGACGGGGAGGGTATAGGATTCGGCGATATTGCGGTCCTCTATCGGCTTAACATGCAGGGGGATGCCTTTGAAGAGGCATTAAAGAGGGCAGGGATCCCCTATGCGCGGTCAGGTGAAAGGCCCCTGGCAGGCCGTTATCCGGTTAACCTCATATGGCGGTTCCTCCGGGCGGTTCATTACCCGGAGAACAAAATTTACAGGGATGCCTATCTTGGCCTTGCGGAGGAAAAAGGGATCAGTGCTGCTGATATCCTTGGGAGTTATTCGCCGGAAGATGCTATGGAAAACATAATTGATCAGGCAGTCTCATTACATCATATTGACCTGTCTCAAAAGGAATTGATGGATGCTGTGGGTCGTTTGAAGGATATCGCCCACGGTCTTAAGGGAGGCATTGAGGCATTCATTAACGCCCTTTCCCTGGACAGGGCCATAGACCATACATGCCTGACAGGCGACAGGGTCGCGCTTATGTCCCTGCATGCAGCAAAGGGACTCGAATGGCCCGTTGTATTCATCACAGGCTGCGAAGACATGCTTATACCATGCAGCCTTTTCGGAGATCGAGATGAGGAGGAGGAAAAGAGGCTCCTCTATGTCGGCATGACCAGGGCGCAAAAAAGACTTATCATATCACACACCGGGAAGAGGAGTCTCAGCGGCCGCATCGTTGATATGAATCCTTCTCCCTTTCTATCGTTAATCCCAAATGACCTCTGCATATTTCTGGATCGAGCATGGAAGCGCAGGAGAAAGAAGCAGGAGCAGCTGGCGCTTTTCCAAGCCTGATGGACATATCCTTAAAGGCCTCAGCCATACTGAATAGTTTATCGAAGGCTAATAAAATGTGTTGACAGGTTCGTCAATAACATATAAATATCCCAACTTTTTGACCTGTCGGCAATAGCTATGATCTTATTTTGAAGAAATACCACATTCATATCCAATTAGTCACTCCCGGTATGGCTATTTGTTAAATAGTCTGATAAGATATTAATAAAGTCATTGGTTTCCGGCATCGAATATCTGAAATTATAACCTTTAGGAAAGGAAACAACATGAAAAAAGAAGATTGCATATTATTCAGCGGTGGCATTAAGGGCGCCGAAGCGGAATTTGGGGCTAATGCGGAACGCTTTGGAATAGATGAGGTAAATTTTACATTTGAAGGACATGACATTGTCCGTAAAAGAGGCATACGCGTCCTTACCCACGATGAACTTAAAAACGGGGACGTGAGCCTGGAATACGTTTCCAAACTGATGAACCGAACATTCCCCGCGACCCCGATGTTCCGCAAGATCCTCCAGAGCATCTGGTATCAGATAAATAACGGGCAGGAGATCTATGTAATAGGGGAGATACTGGAGGATAAGACAGTCAAGGGAGGCACAGGATGGGGGGCTGAATTTGCGAAGCTCTGCAATAAGCCGCTCTATGTCTTCGATCAGAAGAGGGACTCCTGGTTTGTCTGGAACGAGAAGGACTGGGCCAAATGCGAAAAGGGTAAAGAACCTGTCATAACCCACATGCATTTTGCAGGCACCGGCACCCGGTATCTCGAAGAAAACGGCAGGAAGGCGATCGCCGGGTTGTTTCAAAGATCTTTTGCCTGATCTGATACAAGCTGCTTTATTTTTCAGCCCCCGCAGATTATTGCGGGGGACTGTCCCACTCTGAAAGGGGAAGCGGGAAGAATTGTCCCCCTTTGGAGGGGAAGGGGGGAGGTTCTCTTCAATCATCCTTTCAGTCACACTCATGACACCTTCTGTATTCATCAACACTTCTTCAGAAACTCTTTGCACATAAAGTCGGCAATGAAATCCATTACCAGTCTCAGAAAAAAAATACTTGCAAACCATAACGTTATGCTTTATGGTTTATCCATGGAATATGCAAAGTTAACACAGAAAAAACAGAAGATCGATGAGGTACGTCCGCTTCCGCCTGCGCTGGTAAAAAACCTCGATGATTGGTTCAGGATAGAACTGACCTATAACAGTAATGCAATAGAAGGAAACACACTCACACGCAATGAAACGGCAGTGATTGTAGAAAAAGGGCTGACTGTTGGAGGCAAGAGCTTAAAAGAACACCTGGAGGCAACCAATCATGTTAAGGCCTTGGATTGGATTAAGACGCTGAGCCATAAAAGGCCGGGAGATATAACTGAACGCGATATTCTGGACCTTCAGGGAATCATCCTTAA
>JBFYXR010000111.1:0-6624 GCA_041310455.1 Desulfobacteraceae bacterium
TCAGGATACGCCTGTCACCTGATTGGGAAAGCTCCGAACTCCCGGCTCTGAAGGAATGGATCAGAAACTGGAACAGACCCCTCCCGGCGTGAACCCGCATTTTTATCACCAAACCATTAAACTGACTAAATTTCCGGCAAAGTATTCCCAAAATCTCCTCCCCTTTTAGGGGAGGATTAAGGTGGGGTCTCTTAAAGGTCCATTCTAAAAAGATATACTGAGACCCCCTCCCAGCCTCCCCCTAAAAGGGTGAGGAAATCTGGTTTCTGCATGATCTATTACGGTATTGCATGCCGACGTGCCAGGCTCAAGCGCATATCATGTCAGAATTTTCTCCCTGAACTACTTGTCCCCTTAAAACAATAAAGCCTATCAAAATAATTGACATGCTTTTACAAGTGCTTTAGTATGCCCCGATAAAAAATTTTCTAGAAGAACAAGGAAGAATATAGATGTCAAATCAAACTGATAAAGATAATTTTGAGCCCAAAATAGTCGCTTTTCTGTGCCACTGGTGCAGCTATAAGGCTGCGGATCTTGCCGGTACAGCCAGGTTGGCTTATCCCACCAATGTCCGCACAATACGCACCATGTGTTCCGGTGCAGTGGATCCGGTCTATATTATCAAGGCCCTGCTCGACGGCGCTGACGGCGTTCTGGTAGGAGGGTGCGTCCTTGGTGACTGCCATTATCAGTCAGGCAATTACAAGGCAAGGCGTAAGATGAACATATTGCATTCACAGTTGCGGGCTTTAGGGCTTGATGAAGACAGGGTATGGCTCCGCTGGATCAGCGCAAGCGACGGTGTTCTTTTCCGGGAAATTATGTTCGAAATGGTAGAGGCACTCAAGGCAAAGGGTCCTAACCCAATGAAGCACCCATGGGATATATGGAAGACCGTTAAGGGTGGATGGAAACCGAAAACAATAAACTCGCCACGTGGAGAATAGATATGAAAGTATACAGCATTTTAAAATCACAGAATGGGGATATCTTTGAGACCGTCAAGGCCTTTTTTGCAAGGCTTTTTGAAGAAGGAATTATCGACTATCTTCTCGTCCCTCAAAGGATCTCCAATGGAAAGACATTAACGCAGACACTTATCAAGGGAGTTGACAACCTGGAGGGGGTGAATCCATTTTCACCTGTCATGGCAATCAACTCTGCCAAGCTTGTCGCCCAGGTGGGCAGCGTAAATAAAGATAAAAAGGTCGGCGTTGTCATCAGAGCGTGCGAGATAAGGGCACTGATTGAGCTTGTCAAGCTGGGCCAGGCAAATCTCGACAACCTGGTAATAATAGGAATAGACTGCGCGGGCACCTTCGAGATAGAGCAATGGGCAAAGCTTGTTGAAGAGTCTGGAGACCCGGTTGCCAAGGAAACCGAGGTATTGAAAGACATCTATGCCGGCAAGACGGATTATCAGGAAGAAGACGCCCCCATCAGGCTTCGCTCCTCCTGCCAGATCTGCAATTATTTTACGCATGACAAGGCCGACATTACACTGAGCATACTCGGAATGGAGGATGACGTCCTTGTCACCCTTGAGCAGGAGCTTGCTGAAAAACTGGGCCTGGAAACAGCCGATGAGCCCATGTCTCACAAGGATGTCCTTGAAGACATGAAAAACTCCCGCACCTATAAAAGGGAGAGCACCTTTGACGAATTCAGGGACAAGATGCAGTCCATGAACGATATGGCCGACATCCTTGCCACATGCACAAGATGCTATGCCTGTCAGACAGCATGTCCCATATGCTATTGCCGTGTCTGCTTCTTCAGGACAGAGACCTTCAGCCCTGAATCGGACCGTCTCCTGAGATGGGCCGACAAAGAGGGCTCTCTGCGCATGCCCACTGAGATACTCCTTTATCACCTCACAAGGCTTAATCACATTGCCGCTTCATGTATAGGCTGCGGCATGTGCGAGAGCTACTGTGCAAGGGGGATACCCCTCTCGACCCTGTTCCAGGCCGTTGGAGATGAGGTCCAGAAAAAGCTTGAATACGTCCCGGGCAGAAGCGTAGACGAAGAGCTGCCTGTCGCCACCTTCAAGCGAGAGGAGTAAGGAGATGACAGCAGTAAATCCATCCAAAGAATTCACGGATATGTTCCTGGAGGCCGGAGGAGAGGCCCTCCAGTCATGCTACCAGTGCGCCACATGCACATCGGTCTGTCCGTGGAATCTTGTAAAAGAATTTCAAGTCAGGGCGACGATACACACGGCCCAGCTTGGGCTCCTGACCGAACCGATCGAGGAAGGAAACTGGCTCTGCGCCACCTGCAAGGCATGTGAAGAGCGCTGCCCGCGCGGAGTCAAGATCATCGATGTGTGGAGGTCCATACGCAGAGTAGGCGTCATGAATGAAATAATGCCCAAGGCCCTTAAGCCGGTCATGTCCGGTCTTGGATCGCAGGGCAATCCCTGGGGAGACACGAGGGAGAACAGGCTTGCATGGACAAAGGGGCTTGACCTTAAGCCCTTTGAAAAGGGCATGGAGGTCCTTTATTTTCCATGCTGCACACCCATATATGACCAGAAGGCCAGAAGGATCGCCCTTGCCACTGTTAGCCTGCTTAATAAGGCGGGCGTTAGTTTCGGCATTATGGGAACGGAAGAAAGCTGCTGCGGCGAGAGCGTCCGCAAGCTTGGCAATGAAGACCTTTTCCAGGAGCTGGCACAGTCAAACATCGATAGCTTCATGTCAAAGGGGGTCAAAAAAATTGTTGTTTCATCCCCCCACTGCTTTCACACATTTAAAAATGAATATACTGAGCTGGGTGCGAATTTTGAAGTCCTGCACATAACCCAGTTTATTTTGCAATTAATCGAACAAGGGAAACTCAAACCTGAGAAGGCCTATCCCAAAAAGGTCGCCTATCATGACCCATGCTATCTGGGCCGCCATAACAATATATATGACGAACCCAGGAAACTGCTGACCAGCATACCTGAGCTTGAGTTGGTTGAGCTTGCCGACAACCGTGAAGATGCAGTCTGCTGCGGCGGCGGAGGCGGCAGGATCTGGATGGAGACAAAGAAGGAGGAAAGGCTTTCCAACCTGAGGGTAGATCAGGCCCTGGAAGCAGAGGCACAGGTGCTTGCACTTAGCTGCCCCTACTGCATGCTCAATTTTGACGATAGCGTACTGAACATGGGAAAATCCGATCTCCTTGAGGTTAGGGATATTACTGAGATTCTCAACAGCGTTATATAGGTGAAACATTATGAATAAAGAACTACGTATAGGCGTCTATGTATGTCACTGTGGCGCCAATATAGCCAAGACGGTAAGGGTGAAGGAGGTAAGAGAATTTGCCTCCAGGCTGCCCAATGTTGTTATTGCCAGGGATTATGTGTTTACCTGTTCCGACCCCGGTCAGGAGACGATCCGCCAGGATATCAGAGAACTTAAACTGAACAGAATTGTTGTTGCCTCATGTACCCCCAACCTGCATGAAAAGACCTTCCGCCGCGTTGCAAGAGAGGCAGGTATTAACCAGTTTCTCTACCAGCAGGCCAATATCAGGGAACATTGCAGCTGGGTCCACGAGGAAGGCGCGACCGAAAAGGCAAAGGAGATCGTTGCAGGCGCTGTCGCGAGGGTTAATTATCATGTTCCCCTTTTTCCGGGTGAGGTCGAGATAAACAATAACACCCTTGTTGTGGGCGGAGGGGCCGCCGGGATGCAGGCATCCCTGGATATAGCGGCAGGCGGCTATCAGGTCTATCTCGTCGAGAAGACCTCCTCCGTTGGAGGGCACGTTATCCAGCTCGACAAGACCTTCCCCACCATTGACTGTTCCGCCTGCATGAATACCCCGAGGATGAGCGATACCGGTTCCACCCCCAATATCAAGCTCTTTACCTGCAGCGAGGTGGAAGAGGTTTCCGGTTATTCTGGAAACTTCCAGGTAAAGATAAGGAAAAAAGCCAAGTTTATCGATGAAAACAAGTGCACGGGCTGCCGGATCTGCTTTGCCACATGTCCCGTTGTCATGAAGAATGAATTCGACCTGGGAATGGTAGAGAGGAAGGCCGTTTATATCTCTTTCCCGCAGGCGGTCCCAAACAAGGCCGTTATCGACAAGAGGGAGGACAGACCATGCAAGGCATCCTGCATGCAGACATGCCCCATAAACATGAATGTCCCCGGATATCTGAAACTGATTGCGACAGGCAGGTTCAAGGAGGCCTATGATCTCATCAGGCTCTCTAACCCCCTTCCCTCCACATGCGGAAGGGTCTGTTTTGCACCCTGCGAAGATGCATGCGACAGGGGCAAGGTTGACAACCCCCTGGCTATCCGCGACCTCAAGAGGTTTGCCGATGACCAGTTCAATCTAAATGACTTTATAGCACCGGAGATAGAAAAGACCGGCAAAAAGATCGCGATTATAGGCTCAGGGCCAGCTGGTCTTGCAGCCGCCCATGACCTTGCCATGCTTGGCCACGAAACGACAGTATTTGAATCCCTGCCAAGGGCCGGCGGCATGCTGGCAGTAGGCATACCCGAATACCGCCTGCCGGAAAAAGTCCTCGACCGCGACATAGAGATCATCAAAAGGCTGGGCGTCGAGATCAGGACAGGTGTAACCTTTGGGAAGGACATAACCCTGAATGGCCTTAAGGATGAGGGATACAGCGCATTTTTCTTTGCAACCGGGCTCCACAAGAGCAGAAGCCTGGGTGTAGAGGGCGAGGATACAGAAGGAGTGCTCAAGGGCGTTGACTTCCTTAGGGATGCTGCCCTTGGAAACCCGATCTCCCTTGGAAAAAAAGTCGTAGTCGTAGGCGGCGGAAACGTTGCCATTGATGTCGTATTGACCGCCCTCCGTCTTGGAGCACAGGATCTTTCTCTGGCATGTCTGGAGAGCTTCAATGAGATGCCGGCCTCAAAGGACGAGGTCCATATGGCTATTGAAGAGGGGGTTAAAATCAACAACAGCCTCGGCCCGAATAAATTTCTGGTTAAGGGAGGCAAGCTTACAGGGATCGAATTTAAGAAGTGTACATCAGTATTCAATGACAAGGGTCAGTTTGCACCCACATATGATGATAAGGACCTGACTGCCTTTGATGCCGATACTGTAATAGTCGCCATAGGCCAGGCCGCGGACACGGGCTTTGCCAAGGACATGGGTCTTGAGACATTGAGAAACGGCGGCATACCTGTTTCTCCGGTATCAGGCATGACCAATATTGAAGGCGTGTTTGCAGGCGGAGATGTGGTGACAGGACCTGGCAAGGCCATAGACGCGATTGCACATGGAAAGAAGGCCGCTGTATATATCAACCGATACCTGAAGGGCGAGTCCCTTGACTGGGCTCCGGAAGTGAAGGAGACAGAGGAACTAACACAGGAGCAGATAGCTGAACTTAAAATAAAATATCCCCGGACAGAACGGGCAAAAATGCCTGAACTGGCCGTTGAAGAGAGGGTCAAAGGATTCAAGGAAGTGGCTCAGGGATTCAGTGTTCCTGTTGCCCAGGCTGAGGCAGGGCGATGCCTTGCAGGCCAGATAGAGGGTTGCATCGAATGCGGTGAATGTGAAAGACGCTGCGGGGTCAACGCGGTCAATTATCGCATGGAGGACGAGATCGTAGAGGTTAATGTCGGAAACATTATTGTTACCACCGGTTATGATCTCTTTGATCCAACGCCCTTGAAACATTTCGGTTACGGCAAATATGAAAATGTCATGACCTCTATGGAGTTTGAGCGTCTGAACAACGCCACAGGCCCCACTCTGGGTGAGATTGTCATGAAGAACGGCAAAAAGCCTGAGAGCGTGGCACTTATCCACTGCGTAGGTTCAAGGGATGTGAACTATCACGAATACTGCTCCAGGGTATGCTGTATGGTCGGCCTCAAACTGGCACACCTGATCAAGATCAAGACAGGCGCAGATGTATACCAGTGTTACATAGACATGAGATGCGCCGGAGAGGGATACGAGGAACTCTATGAAAAGGTCTGCACCGTTGACGGGGTTAAATTTATAAGAGGCAAGGCCACAAGGGTAACGGATAAGGCGCTCCCGGAGGAGGAAGAGGAAAAACTTTTTGTTACTGTAGAGGACACGCTTATCTCAAAGATGCTCCGTATTCCTGTCGATATGGTTGTTCTTCTGACAGCAATGGAAGCCAGGTCTGATGCAGAGGACGTGGCGCGCGTCTTCTTGCTGAGCAGGCGTGCGGACGGTTTCTTTATGGAAAAGCACTTGAAACTGGATCCGGTTGCAACAATGACAGACGGTGTCTACATTGCCGGATGCTGCGCAGGGCCTAAGGACTTATGCGACACGGTAACCCAGGCCAAGGCAGCGGCAGCTGAAGTGCTTGCCCGTATGGCCAAGGGTAAAGTTGAAACAGAGCCCACCCTGGCCATTGTTGACGAGGACGTTTGTTCCGGCTGCGGGCTCTGCGTTAAGATATGCGCCTATGGCGCGCCCTCGGTTATTGAACCCCAGCACAGGTCGCATATCAATGAGGCCCTCTGCAAGGGTTGCGGCGCATGCGCTGCAACATGCCCGTCCGGTGCGGTAAGCCACAAGCACTTCAACTTCAAGGAGTTGCTGAGCGAAGTAGAAGCACTTGCAGCCTGATTCAGAACTTATGAT
>JBFYXR010000113.1:0-3863 GCA_041310455.1 Desulfobacteraceae bacterium
TGGACAAACTGGAGGAGGGCCTTGAACTTGAGTAACCATAAGAAATTTGAAATGCCTGAAGTCGTTCCGGCAAGGTCTCGATTCAGAAACCCTATAGGAAAATACAGGCTTAACAGGAATAACGACTGTACCTCCTGCGGAAAATGCGTTGAGGTATGCCCCTTCGGCGTTCATGTCCTGAAGAGGGGCAAGGTCTATGTCATGAATCATTACCTGTGCATAGGCGATGACTGCCCCGAGCCATGCCACAGGGCATGTCCCGTCAATGCGCTTTCAATAACGAGGAATCCGACCTTTGAAGTGCTCGGCGACTACAGGTGGCCGGCTGATCTCCTTGTGAGCACCTGGTATGAGGCGGAGTTCGGAAGGGTCCCGCCGAAGGGCCTTGAATACAAGACCGGCAGGTCAGGCGGAGGGTTCGATAAGCTGAGGATAGTCTTCAAGAAGGCCCGGCAGCCCGTCCCTGACGATGAGGATATTGATATCGGTGTTGATCTGAACAGGAGGGGCGACAATGCCCACAGGGTAAGGATAGAGGTGCCTTTCTACGGGGGAGGGATGTCCTACGGTTCTGTAAGCATATCAACAATGCTGAGCAGGATGAGGGCTGCCAAGGCCCTCGGGACCTTCTGCTGTACAGGAGAGGGAGGCTATCCTGACGAACTCAAGCCCTATGATGATAATGTGATTACACAGGTGGCCACCGGCCTTTTTGGAGTAAGGGAAGAGACCATACAGAGGGTCAAGATAGTAGAGTTTAAATATGCCCAGGGCGCCAAGCCCGGTCTTGGAGGCCATCTACTTGGCGACAAGGTCACGCCGGGCGTTGCCAGAATGCGCGAGGCGGTTGTGGGCTATCCTCTTTTTTCGCCCTTTCCATTCCACAGCGTTTATTCAGTTGAGGACCACAAGAAACACGTGGACTGGATAAAGTCAATGAATCCCAAGGCGCTTGTCTCGGTCAAGGTCTCCACGCCCACGGACGTGGATATGGTTGCGATCGGGAGCTATTACGCCGGGGCTCACATAATACACCTGGACGGCAGCTACGGCGGCACAGGCGCCGCGCCCGAGATAGCCAAGAAGAATATTGCCATGCCGATTGAATACGCAGTGCCCAGGGTCCATCAGTTTTTAACAAAGGAAGGCGTGAGGGATAAGGTTACGGTTGTCGCGAGCGGAGGCATAAGGAGCCCCCATGACTTTATAAAGGTCATAGCCATGGGCGCTGACGCCATCTGCACGGGGACCGCGGACATGGTCGCGCTGGAGTGCGTGCGGTGCAACAAGTGCGAGAGCGGCCGGGGATGCGCAAGAGGGATAGCAACAACGGACGCGGAGCTGGCTAAGCTAATAGATGTGGAGTGGGGTACCCGAAGGATAACAAACATGTTCCTGGCATGGCGCATGGAGATTATCCGCATACTTAAAAAACTGGGCATAAGGAGCCTGAAGGAGCTGGTTGGACGCACGGACTGCCTGGTCCACCTCGACTATGTCAGTAAGGCGTAGGGCGCGGGGTTTAAGGCGCAAGGTAAGAATAATTTCCGAGAAGGACCGTAAAATAAAACCATGATCAAAGATATGATTATCAATAATATTATAGAATCAAGAAAACCCCTGATGCAGGGTATTCCCCAAAGGGAGGTCTACCACACAGAGGCTGAAGGCGGGTGCGGTGTCACAGGGTTCGCGTGCAGCGTACCTGTCAGGGGAAAACATATATATGAACCTTCAAAACAGATGCACAACCGGGGCAACGGCCGGGGCGGCGGCATAGCTGCCATGGGCTTCGACCACAGGATGCTGGGGGTATCAAAAGAGGCCCTTGAAGAGGATTACATCCTGCAGATAGCAGTCCTTGAACCGGGCGTCATCAGGGAACTTGAAGAAAAGTATATAAGGCCGTTTTTCAACGTGGACCTGTCAGAGGATATCCCCCATATTGACGATTACCGGGATATACACGGGATGCTGGTGCGCCCCCCTGATGTCTGGCGGTATTTTGTGCGGGTCAAGCCCGAGGTCCTGAAGGATTTTATCTCCGGGAATAACCTGGGAGCGCTCACCCTGCGCCAGGCGGAGGATGAGTTCGTCTATCAGAACAGCATCAGGATCAACAGGAGCTATTATGACGCCTACGGTAAACAGAGTGCATTTGTGCTCTCCCATGGAAGAAATTTCTTCATATTGAAGGTCGTGGGATATGCGGAGGAGGTTGTACAGTACTACAAGCTGGATGATTTCAAGGCGAATATCTGGATCGCGCACCAGCGCTATCCGACCAAGGGCAGGGTGTGGCATCCCGCCGGCGCGCACCCCTTTATCGGCATGAATGAGGCGCTGGTTCATAACGGCGACTTTGCCAATTATCATTCCGTGACCGAGTATCTTAAGCAGAGGAACATTTCTCCTCAATTTTTGACGGACACCGAGGTTTCGGCCCTTCTGTTCGATCTTTACAGCAGGACATACAGGTATCCGCTTGAGTATGTCATCGAGGCCCTTGCGCCCACGACGGAGAGGGATTTTGATCAGCTGCCGGCGGAAAAAAGGAGGATATACAGGGCCATCCAGGCCACCCATGTTCATGCGTCTCCTGACGGCCCGTGGTTTTTCATTATAGCGCGCAACGATACGGAGAATGACAGGCTTCAGCTGATCGGCATCACAGATACCGCCATGCTGAGGCCCCAGGTCTTTGCAATCCATGACGGCCAGATACAGGTGGGGCTTATCTGCTCCGAGCAGCAGGCCATTGACGCAACGCTAAAAAGCCTTTCCGATGAAGACCCGAGAATCGGCACGAAAGCGGATCGATACTGGAATGCCAGGGGCGGGAGCCACACTGACGGAGGGTCATTCATATTCAGCCTGGAGAAGGGAGGGAACGATACCGCCGAACGCCGCATGACATGCACGGATAAATTCGGAAAAGAGATAACGGTTGCAGGCGGCCAGGCGGCGTACCTTCCGGGCAGGGTCTATTATGTGATGGAGGATGAGAAAAAAGTATATTTCAATATCTCGGAACATTTTGAACTCCAGCGCCCGGACCTACTCTGTGATTTTATAATAGGCAATATCGGCACATGGGACTATTCGGATATTATGCAGTGCCTCAAGGAGATAAAGGGATGGGCGCCAAAAGGCGATGCGCATCTTGACGTTGCCATTCAGGCATTAACCGGCCTGCTTGACAGGAGATATCCGACATATGACAAGAAGAGGCGCTCTATCCTTCAGATGATCAACCAGACGATTGAGATGATCTTTCAGAATATCCCTTCCCTGGAAAAATCCGGTCAGGACGGCACATACAGGTCAATAGACTGGGAAACAAGGCAGTTTTTCCGGGGTCCTGATTATAACGAAAGGGTGCTGGTTATAAATGCCTCTCTCTTCCCGCCCGAGGGCGACAGCTGCGACAGCCGGCTGATGACGGAGGCCTATTTCCGCGGGTGGAGGAGATTCATTGTATTCGGGCTCAGGGGGCAGCGTTTTCACGGGTGCGGTTTCGGCCCGGCCTCAAGCGGAGTTCAGATAGACATCTACGGGAACGTTGGAGATTATCTCGGATCAGGCATGGACGGCATGACCATAAATGTGCACGGAAATACCCAGGACCAGCTTGGGCAGATCATGAAATCCGGAAAACTGGTCATATACGGGCACACGGGCCAGACATTCATGTACGGCGCAAAGGGCGGAGAGGTATACGTGATGGGCAACGCCGCGGGACGTCCCCTGATTAACGCGGTGGGCAGGCCCAGGGTTGTTATCAACGGAACGGCCCTGGACTACCTCGGGGAGTCATTCATGGCAGGCGACCCGCTGAACGGCGGAGGGTTTGTCATCCTGAA
>JBFYXR010000115.1:0-9114 GCA_041310455.1 Desulfobacteraceae bacterium
ATCAGATCTGTGAAGCAACCCCTAATGCATTGCGCATCAGTCTCATAAGATTGCCCACCTTGTTGCAGTCTCCGATCGTATAGCACTTGATCCCGCCCACAAACAGGTTCATGGCCTCAATGCTTCTGGCTTTCATACCTGCGGCGATGATCACGCTCCCGCATTTAATCTTCTTTTTCGCATTGCCTTTGTCGATATAGGTGACATCCTTTTCGGAAATATTGACGGCAGTGGCCTCGGTTATTCCGCTGAAGTTCCTGCAGGCCTCCCACTCCTTCTTCAGCATGGAATAATAATGGATGGGAGTTGAGTCCATGGCAAGCAGTCTCCGCATCTCAAGCACGGTTACATTCTTTCCCTTCTGTGTCAGATACATCCCGGTCTCCACGCCTATCTCGCCTCCGCCGATTATGACTACGTCTTTATCCAGCTCATCATATCTGGAATAGGCGTGCAGTGCGGTCATCACGTTTTTACCGGTTATACCTGGAATGGATGGAATAAAAGGTTCGGATCCGACGGCAATGACGATCTCGTCATATCCGCCCGCAATCAGCATCTCCCGGTCAGCAGCAGTGTTAACCCTCACGTCAATAGAGTGCTTTTCAACCTGATTGATGAGGTATCTTTTAAAGTCCTGCAGGGTCCATTTAAAGTCTACATCGGTTGTGACATTGAGCTGACCGCCCAGAGATGCATCTTTTTCATAGAGGGTAACCTTGTGCCCTCTTTTCTCCAGCAGCAGTGCCGCCTTCATGCCGGCAGGTCCTCCTCCCACTACGGCAACCTTTTTCATGCGGCCGGGCGCCCTGACAAGGTTGGGCAGCCTGTGCTCAATGCCCCAGATCGGATTGACGGAGCAGCCGGGCATAAAGGGGTCAGCCTCGCTGCTTCTGTGGCACTTGTTGCAGCGCAGGCAGGGGATCAGATCGTCAACCCGGCCCTCCGCGACAATGCCGCCCCAGTCAGGGTTGGAAATCCAGCTTCTTGCCATCCCGATGATGTCGACCTTGCCTTCGGCAATGGCTGCCTCGCCGAGGTCAGGATGTGTAAAGCCGCCGACTGTCATTATGGGAATGGTGGTGCGGCTCCTTGCCTTGATCTCGGCTGCGGCTTCCAGCCATGGGGTCTTTGCATGGAACTGAATAGGATGGGCCGGATCCAGCTCAGGGGCCTTGATCTGGAACAGGTCGAAGGAGCCTTCAGCCATCTTCATGTATCGGCAGACATCATCAAGGGTGGTTCCGCCATCACCCGGGTCATAGCAGCTGATGCTTGCCTCCACAATGAAGTCCTTTCCGCACTTCTGCTTAATGAGGTCGGCTACGTATTTGGGGAATCTGAATTGATTCTCCAGGGTTCCGCCGTATTTATCGGTTCTCTTATTGGTTGTCGGCGAGAGGAACCTGCCCAACGTCATCAGGCGATAGGACATGTGCAGAAAGGCCCCGTCATAGCCGCACTCGTTCTTCAGAATGGCGAGCATATCCGAATATTCTTCAGCCGTCTTTTCAAGCATCTCGACAGGCGCCTCCACCAGGTCTGATCGGGGGGACCATTCCATCCCGTGGGGTGCAAACCACAGGTTGGGAGTCCCTGTACTGACGTCATAGCCCCTGGGCAATTCAAAGAACAGGTTTACCGTGGCCAGAGACCCGTAAAAGTGGATTTGATCCACCAACTGGGCTATATAATGCCTGCTGTGGCCGTCCCGCACATCATAGTCGGTGTTATGCCCGTTGTCATGATGATAGTTCATGCTTCCGCCGTTGACGGTGATCAGGGCTGCCCCGTTTCTGGCCTTGCCGGCATAGTTCACCATGATCGCTTCCGCAGGAAATGACTCGGGTCCCTGGGAGAAATGCATGCCGGAAGGTGTTGCTACCATTCTGGTTTTAAGGATACGATTGCCGACCATTATAGGCGACAGGAGATGTTTGTATTTTTTATTCATGGTAATACTCCAGGTTTGTTGGTTATTATTTCACTGTATCCTTTAGCGCCAGACGTTCCGGATCATAGGTCCTGCGTATCATGATAAACGATACAATAGCGATAATGGAAATGACAGAGCATATCTTATAGACGGAATCGTAGTTGCCCTGGGTGTCATATATCCAGTTGAATAGGGTAGAAGCCGGCGCTGAAATGGCGCCCGCGATCATCATGACCCATCTGAGATTGGCCATAAAATCCTTGCGCCCATACACGTACGCAATGGAAGAAGGATTTAAATTGGGCATGCCGCCGGTGGCGGATGCCACCCCGATAACGGCCATAATGATGAAGGCCATGTTGCCGTTGGATGCCAGCAGCATAGCCACGCTCATGAACAGGTAGCAGCAGGCCAGGCCGATGGAGGCCTTGTGGGCGCCTTTTTTATCGTCGATCCAGCCCCACATGTAGCTGAGGAAGATGCCCAGCAGGGAAGCGGCTGTAAGTAAGTTCAGGGCCAGTGGCAGGGGGACTTTCAATTCAATCATTCTGGGGATGAAGATGCTCATGAATCCGGTCATGACTGTAAACATGCAGCTCCAGCCGATAATGAGAAACCATGTTTCCTTGATCTTAAACAATCGATTAAGAGGCCATTCGCTGGAATCAGGGACTCGCCTGAGAACAGCAAGCTCTTCTTCGCCGCGGATGATACCATCAGGGTACAGACCGTAATCTTCCGGTCTGCTGCGAAGCAGGGAGCCGAATGCAAGGCCTAAAACAATGATAATGATGCCCCAGGCCGTATAGACCAGGCTGAAGCTTCCGGTAGCTTCGATAAGACGCATTATGCCGTTCGTATAAACGGCAGAGGCAAGGGGACAGGCTATTGTTACGATCCCCAGGACACGGCCGCGCTTCGAGATATACCAGCTGGTACAGGCCTGCAGGCCGCCGAGAACCATGCCCTTGGAAAACTGGACATTGATTATATATGCGATGAGGAATAACGGATAGCTGGCTGTCTTTGCGATAATGACTGTACATATCCCCATGCCGACAATGCAGACTGTTGTGATTTTGCGTGCGTCTGCCTTCATTATAAGGGTCGCCAGCAGGAAGTTGCAGGGGATGGCTACAAGGGAACCTATGGTCAACCCGAGTGCGATCTGGGCACGGGTCCACCCATACAGCTTAGGGAGATAGATATAATAGACGTTCATGGTGTCATTTACCATGATCGGCTGTAAAAAATGGGCCAGGAAAGTTGCTGCCATAATGCCGATGGAATATTTACGAAAGGCCTGTTTCATCTCCGATTCGTTCATGGATTTTCCCTGTTTGATTAGTGATTGATACAGCAGATTAATGACTACTCAAATATTTTCGCAAGTTCAACATAAAAATTATTATCAGAAATAACATGATTGTGTACAGCACAAAAAGCTCACCCTGCTGAATTTTATAGAAGAGCATATTCAACAGGGTGAGAAGGTCCATCACGAAAAATCGAATGAATATGCCGGTCTTAAGCTCAATCCCTAAAGGCTCTCCAAAGTCACAGTGCAGGGAGAATCAATCGAAATACATGATTAATATTCCGGCTCGTGACAATTAGTTTTAAAACCGCAATTCCTGTGCCATTCATTATAACTTATTAATTTTAAAAGCAATCATGGATATTTTGCGTAAAAAATATGATAAAAAACTTTTCATATATGAATAGATTAACGACATTTGGTAAAAACTCAAATGTATTTTCCCGCACTATTTCCCGCAAGGAAACCGCTGCTTACCGCCCAGGTCAACTCACTTAAAAGAAACATCCTGTGGTCACCTGGACCTGGCCTCCGGAATCCCCAGCTTCCAGTGTTGTCGCCGCATGCATAAAGCCCTTTGATAGGTTTTCCATCTTTCCGTAACACTTCACTGTCCTCGTTTATAAGCACTCCACCGAAAGCCCCGTCAGTGGCAGTTTTATTGAAGATGGCATAGAATGGGGCCTTTTTAATCGGCTTCATGGCTTCCGGCTTCTTATAAAAATCAGCATCAAAACCCCTGGCACAAAATTCATTGTATCTTTCAATAGTTCCCAAAAAGATTTTTGGCGGGATTTTGCAGTTCTCAGCCAGCTCTTCAATTGTATCCGCCTTTTTGACTGCGAGGCCATGCTCTAATTCGTTCTTCAGGTCCAGCTCATAGGTGTCGAAAAGCCACTTATCCGGGGCCAGTTGAGGCTCGGACGCCAGACGCTTCATGACGGAGTCCATAATCTCCGCATCCGTTACAGCATAGAAATATCGCTTTGGCTGGTTGTGTATGACCCACGGGCCGTTGGCAAACTCGCTCTCATCGAAGAAACGATTGCCGTTCATGTTAATATATACGATTTCAGGCTGCATGCTGAATATGAAAAAGCTGAAGCTGAAAGGATGATGTATGGGACCAAAGAGATTCAAAAACATATTATCCCTGTCGACAATTGCACCGCAGCTCTCACCTAATCCCACAACGTCGCCGGTTGTTGTGGGGATTGCAAACCTGTGAGGCGGCTCGCTCCCCTCTTCCCTGCCGCAAAACCATGGATAGAGCCGGTCTATCATCTCATCGTTCCTCCCCCATCCTCCGGTGGCCAGTACACATGCCTTTGCGTCCACCCGGGTCTGCCCCCCTGGGTCATCTGCTATTACGCTGGAGAAATTGCCGGCAGCATCGGTAAGGATTTTTACCGCCCTGTGTTCTGGGAGTATTTCTATGCCGAGTTTATTGCACTCCTGCAGCATCTTGCGGATGACATAGTAGCCCCCCATGCCGGGGCCGATCGCAGCGTCGCGGCAGCCCAGGTTTTCAAACCTGCGTCCCTTCCATGAAGGCGCCAATCTCGGCTTTTCGCCCGGGGGCGTGAACCATAGTTCTCTTGCCCGTCTCATCTCAAAGCAGTCCGTCACTTCTTCCGGGTCCTTCTCATACATCCAGTCAAATACCTTACCTGTGCCGTAGACAGCCTTATAAATCAGGTGAGGATTAATTTTCCATTCAAGGTGCTTTATATATCGGCGCACAACCTCATCCCTGATATCCGGCTGTCCGGCATCCATTTCCCATTTTGTACCGTATTTTGAAAAGTCGTGGGCATACCAGGCATTGCCGCCGGGCTTTTTTGCCCTCTCCAGAACAATGACCTTTTTCCCTGAAAGCTCGGCAGCGCGGACTGCGGCAATAAGGCCTGACGCCCCACCCCCCAGTATAACCAGATCGGCTGTGATCTGTCGAAGATGATGAGGCTCATGAACTCTGGGAGGCGCGTCCATATCCGTGATGTCGCTTATGTTACATACTTCTGCGCATTTGCCGCAACCTGTACAAAATTCAGGGATAATTTCATATTTTGTATGTACTATTCGGATTGCTCCGGAAGGACAAACCAGAAAGCAGCTATGGCAGCAAATGCATTTGTCGCCAATTTTATATGCCATATCAGGACCCCTCTTCTTTTTTCAGCAGATATATCATCGAGTTCAGAATCAACTGTTGATTCAATGAAACATGTATTTTTTACCTGAGTATTGTATTGGAAATCTGGATGTAACTAGTGAAACTAGTAGGGTTAAAATGCAATTGATATACCATGCGGCCTAACCACCTAATGTTACTGGTTTAAGTTAAAATAATGGATAAAATATAATTATAAAAGGTCACCGTATATGAGTAAAATATTTAAATGCGCCTATTTTTAGTGTACTGTCTTCCTTGGCATGGGGCCTGGTCACAAATGAGCTGCCCCGCCACAGCGTACCGGGTATTAAAATCGAAGACATATATAAGTGTTCATCAAAATAGAAAATTCTTCCGTGAGGAGTAGAAAAAATCATCCGCATCATATCGTGAATTTGTTGTATCCTGTGGTGCAGTTTCCCACCTGAAAATATTTGACCACTCTAACTCTCTTTAGTATAACTGTATTAATTCAATAAAAAATTTCCTGTGCCAGATTATGGGATATGATCAAAATAATCCGTCCGACACCCAAAGACGTCTACCTGCGTAACAGGCTCTTTGATCGCCTTGATCACATGCGCCGTTTCCGGGTTATCTGGATTTCCGCCCCGGCAGGATCTGGAAAGACTACTCTTGTTAGCAGCTACATCGGAGACCGGAATATTCCATGTCTCTGGTATCAACTAGATAAAGGCGATGCCGATCTTGCAACATTTTTTTATTTCATGAGAGAGGCTTCAAAAAAAGCAGCGCCTAGAAAACGCCTATCCCTCCCGCTTCTCACACCGGAATATCACAAGGGCATTTCTACCTTTGTATTGCGCTATTTTGAGAGACTTTATGATCGTCTCAAGCCCCCTTTTATTCTGGTATTCGACAACTATCAGGAAGTACCGCTCGACGCTCCCCTTCAGGAAGCAATGAGCAGCGCCTTGTCCATTATTCCGGAAGGAATCAACATCATCGTGATAAGTCGAAATGATCTTCCGACCCACCTCTCCAGGTTGAGGGCGAATCGAACAGTTGGGCTAGTCGAATGGGAAGACATCAGGCTTACCGAAAAGGAAGCAAGGGGAATCATAAGCCGCGGTATGGACATATCGCCTCCGGCAAAGACGATGCGACACCTGTATCAACTGTCCGACGGATGGGCTGCAGGATACCTTCTCCTCTATGAAGGGTATAGGAAGGGCACTCTCACTCCTGAGTTTGCCGGGAAAAGGATTTTCGAGGAGGTGTTTGAGTATTTTGCCGCAGAGATATTCCTACACCTGGACGACAAGTACCGGGAATTCTTCCTGACAACCGCTTTTCTCCCTAAAATGACTGTTCCTATGGCCGAGCAATTGACCGGTGACCAAGCTGCGGGAACCCTCCTCCGCGCCGCGACACGGAACAATTATTTTATAATAATGCATGCCGGCGTAAAGGCCATTTATGAGTATCACCCATTGTACAGGTATTTTCTTTTGAATCGCGCAATTGCGGGGTTTCCTCCCGAACGCCTGTTAATGGTGCGCCGGGCTGCCGCTGTTATACTCGAAAAGGCAGGCATGACGGAAGATGCTATTATTCTCCTCAAGGATATATCTGATTGGGATAAAATGATCGACATCATTGTTTCTCATGCCCCGGACATGTTTAAACAGGGAAGGCACCAATCGCTTCAAGCATGGTTGGGGAGCCTTCCGACGGTGATAAAGGATAGAAACCCATGGCTGCTTTATTGGGAAGGGATGTGCATCCTCACCTTTTATCCTGGCCAGGCTGAACTCATTTTCAAAAAGGCCTTTGCCGGATTTCAAACAGCAGCTGATTCTTTCGGGGCAATGATGGCTGCATCGGGCGCGATCAACTCTATCATTAACCACTATGACAATTTCTCATCCCTTGAACAATGGTATGCAGTTCTCAATGACCTGGCTCTCAGAACAGGTGAATTTCCAGACGAGGAAATCGAAGCAGTGGTGGTTACAAATTTAATCACTGCCGCAATCCTGTGCGAAAAGAATACCCGTGAGCTGGATACATGGGAACAACGTGCTCTTAATATAAAGGAGAACCCCTCAACGATCAACATCAAGGCCCAGGCATTGCGTTGGGCATTTACACGCCACCTGTTATGGAGCGGGGGGTGTCATGAAGCCCTGCCTTTGCTTCATGAATTGCGGCGACTCTCCCAGGTGCAGGGGGCTCATCCGTTGCTTTCCATCTTCGCGTGGTCTGCGGAGTTTCAATATCACACATGCAGCGGATCACATAAAGACCTGGTTGATGCGGCAAGAAAAGTTCTCGATATATCAAAGGAGACCGGCATTCACACGGAAGATATGTGGATTTATGTTCATACAGCAGCAAGTTTTCTCAACCGCCTGGATGTGGAAGGTGGCCTTAAATGGCTTAATGAGATCCCCCTTACGGCTGAGGGTTGCCCTAATTGGATTAAAGTATTTTATCATTTACAGTTAATGCGCATCGCCCTTATCCATAAAGAACACAGCCATGCATTGCGCGAGGGGAAAAAGGCCCTTGATCTTGCGACCAGAGTCGGATTACAGGAACTTGTCGCCAGTAATCAATTGCTGCTTAGTCAATTGTACCATATAGCCGGAAAGCGCAAGGAGGCGTTGAAGCTCCTTGAGAAAGCACGTTCTTATGCCGTGATGAAGAGTCGCACCCCTATTATGATGGCTATCCTGAGGACCGATGCACAGTTCGCCTTTGATGAGGGGGACGATGACAAAGGTCTTTCTTTGCTTCACAAATCCCTGGCAATGTCGCGGGATGCCGGGTATCTAGGTTTGCATTTTGAAAATCCTGTCAAAACGATTGAGTCCTGCGAAAAGGCCCTTGAGGCAGGTATCGAAGTCGAATATGTTCAGGAGATCATACGCAGTCGCGGATTTGTCCCCCAGTCGCCTCCTTTCCATATTGAGAACTGGCCCTGGCCCCTGAAGATTTATACACTAGGGAGATTCACGATCGTTAAAGATGGAGCCGAGCTTCGGTCTTCAGGGAAAGCTCAGCAGATGCCGCTCCGCCTGTTGAAGGTGTTGATTTCCCTTGGAGGCCGGGAGGTAGCGGAAGTCGACATCTCCGAACTGCTATGGCCGGATGCAGAGGGCGACCTGGCTCACCATTCATTCGAGAACAACCTGCATCGCCTCCGGAAATTGCTGGGCCATGCAGAGGCACTTCGGTTCAGCGACGGGAAAATAACGCTTGACGGCAGGTACTGCTGGGTGGATATCTGGGCCTTTGAACGTCTTGCCGCCCAGGCCGATGAATACGAGCACCTGGGGAAAACAGACAAGGCATGGGAGTTCATGGGAAAGGCGCTGGCTTTATATCAGCATGACTTCCTTACAAGCGACAGCCATGAAGCATGGGTCATATCTCCCTCCGAGCGTGTGAAGGCAAAGTATTTTAAGAGGCTGTTGCGGCTTGGCAGCTCCCTGGCGTCTGCGGGCCATATTGAAAGGGCCATCCTTCTTTATGAAAGAGGTCTTGAAATCGATGATTGCATGGAGGAAATCTATCAGCGCCTTATGGTCTGCTACAGTTCCCTTGGAAAGAGAGGCCAGGCCCTGGCTGCCTATGATCGCTGCCGGAAAATCCTTAATTCCACCCTGGGCATTGAACCATCCAAAGAAACCGAAGTTATCCGCTCATCAATCCTTT
>JBFYXR010000116.1:0-2444 GCA_041310455.1 Desulfobacteraceae bacterium
GTATCCGACGCAGAAAGAAACTGCCGGGAAAATCGTGTAGATAACTGCAGCTTTATGCTGGGCGACATCAGGAAAAGGCTGGATGACCTGAGGCAGAAACCGGATGTCATAGTGATAGATCCCCCCAGGGCCGGCATGCACAGGGATGTCACGGAAAAGATAATGGGCATGGGAGTAAAAACGATTGTTTACGTATCCTGCAACCCCGCTACAATGGCAAGGGATATCAGCACGCTGCTGGAAAAATATGAACTTGCAGAGATACAGCCAGTTGATATGTTCCCCCATACATATCATATTGAGTCTGTGGCAAAACTGGTCCTGAAGCACTAAGTATACTTATAGACGTTATGATCTATTCAATACTTCTGGAATGTCGTTCCAAGACCCCCTCCAGCCTCCCCTTAAAAGGGGGAGGATTAGGTTTTTGATTGCTGATGCAATTGAGCGTGGCCTCATGGCCATCTTTACGTCCCCTCCCCTCTTAGGGGAGGATTAAGGTGGGGTCTTTTTGGTCAACTGATTTAAACAGCACCCCAGCTAAAGAAAGCTTAAAACGTATATTTATTTTGAGATCGATTTTAATGCAAGAAAGGCGATGAATCCATGAAGTCCATAAGAATCCTCGGCACCGGGTCCTATGTCCCCCCCAGGATACTTAACAACCATGATCTTCAGCAGATGGGCCTCGACACATCCCATGACTGGATTGTGAAGAGAACCGGCATAAATGAACGGAGGATAGCCGGAGACGGGGTCTGCACATCCGATCTGGCCCTTGAGGCATCCGTTAAGGCCCTTGATATGGCCGGCATTAAGGCCGGGGATCTCGGTCTGATAATCGTCGGGACAATTACCCCGGACACCCATTGTCCTGCTGCGTCCAACTGGCTCCAGGCAAAACTGGGCGCCCCTAATGCAGTCAACTTTGACATAACCGCCGCATGCTCAGGATTTATTTACGCGATAAACGTGGCCACCCAGTATCTGAATTCCGGTTTCTGCAAATACGCCCTTGTTGTCGGGGCAGAGGTAATGTCAAGGGTCGTTAACTGGACCGACAGGACTACCTGTATCCTCTGGGGCGACGGGGCCGGGGCCGCAGTCCTGTCAACCGGAAATCATGTGCATGAGATACTCTCTTCGCATATCCATACGGACGGAGCAAACGGAAAGGACCTCCAGGTCCCCGGAGGGGGGTCAATGGTCACGCCGATTTCCCATGACAGCGTTGAAAGAGGCGCCCATTATCTGAAGATGATAGAGGCGAATGCCAGTTTCAGGGTGGCTGTCAGGCGGTTTATTGAATCGGCCAGGGAGGCAGCTGATTTCAGCGAAATCGCTGTCGACAGGATCAGGTGGTTTATCCCGCATCAGGCCAACTTCAGGATGATCCAGGCCGTTGCGAAAGGATTGAGCGTGCCTATTGAACGATTTTATGTTACAATATCAAGGTACGGAAATTCATCCTCGGCATCATGCGCGATCGCCCTTGACGAGGCCGCAAGAGATGGAAGCCTGAAGGCCGGAGATATTATCTGCATGCCGGTCTTCGGAGGAGGTCTTACATGGGGGAGCGCGCTTATAAGGTGGTAGGTTAGGTTGTCAGGCATTATTCTTATACCTTAAACTTTTTAAAGAAAGGAGTATAGATATGACTGATGAATCTGTAAGCCCGATAATCAGGAAGATGACCGAAAAGGACCTTGGGCGAATGGTTGAGATCGACATTAAGGTGCTGGGTGAATCAAGGCCGGAATACTGGGAAATGAAACTGGCTTTGGCGGAAAGGCATTCCGCTGTTTCTTCCCTTGTTGCAGAGGTTGACGGAAAGGTGGTAGGTTTCATTATTGGAGCTGCCACCGGATGGGAATACGGGGTGCCTGTATCTCTGGGCTTTATAGATACGGTAGGCGTGGACCCGGAATACCAGAAGAAAGGCATCGCCAGGATGCTTTTTTTGGAGATGCTGGCCAACTTAAAAAAGGTTGGGGTTAACAAGGTAACTACCTATGTGGAGTGGCGAGACTGGGGCCTTTTAAAATTCTTTAACGCCATGGGCTTCCAGAAGGGGAACATAGTGAATCTGGAATTGAATATTTGAAGATGCTGGGGCGATTTATGAATCGCCCCAGCATCTGCTGAACCTGGGTCAAGGCGCCGACAGCAAGGCCTGTTTCATGGCGGTTAAAAATTCAGATGCCTCCACCATGGCTTCCACCCTGAGATCCCTTTCCTCGACACCATCCTTGCCTAAAAAGATGATTGTGGGGACGCCTATTACACCATACCGTTTCAGGATCTCTTCCTGAAAGGCATTCTGTTTTGTCAAATCCATCCGCATTACAGCAAATTTTTCGCTCAATTCTACAATCTCTTCATCCCTGAAAACGGTCCTGTCAAGCCATTTGCAGGGTATGCACCAATCGGCGTAAAAATCAATG
>JBFYXR010000117.1:0-3944 GCA_041310455.1 Desulfobacteraceae bacterium
TTGATTATATCCTATGCCATCTGCATTCCATTGTCTGCGATCCTTGCTTCATAACTTGCCACAGACCTGGCGAAGGAGGTGCTTTTTACCCCTTGCGCCCCATTCGGCAGGCTCATGGCCCTGAGTCATATCGAAGGGCTGTCCATTGCGCCATGCGCCATTGTTTTATCTTGACACCCCAATCAATTTGTCCGATTATGCCTTTATTCATGTCTTTTTCCTGACCTAATGTTGTTAATATGGAGGGTTTAAATGCGCTCCAATCATAGTAAATACAAAAATACCGGTTTTCTGATTCATCCCGTCTGTCGCGGGGCTTATTGTCCTGCCCGGGCAGAGTTGAGAGTTCCATTTAATATCGCACTGTTTTCAAAAGAGGAGTGGGGTGAGGCTGCTCCTTTTAAGGTAACATAAAGACATGTGAATTATGAACCATTTGATTGTTTGATTCCGGCATGGCCGGACAGGAGGGTGAAATGATCAAGAAGAAAAAGGCAGCAAAGAAGGAGCTAAGCAGGAGGGATTTTATAACGAGAACAGCCGCCGGTGTCGGGGCCACACTGCTGACAGGGACCGTCGCAAAGGAAGGCATGGCCCAGGATGCGTCGCTCATTAAGAAATGGGATTATGAGGCTGATGTGGTAGTAGTCGGATACGGCGGCGCCGGGGTAGTGGCGGCCATAACGGCCCATGATGCCGGGGCTAAAGTAATAGTGCTCGAAAAGAGCCCGAGCCTTGCCAGCCTGGGGATCACCAACGGACAGATACCTGCCCAGCAGATATCGGGAGGCGGAGGCAACACCCATATCTCCATGGGCCAGTTTTGCTCTCCCATTAATGCCGAGGATGCGGCCAATTATCTTTATGCGGCCTGTGGGGGATATGATGAAGGCGGGTCCCTTACCCCCATGGAGGTCTGTAAGGCATGGGCGGAGGAAGCGGTAAAGAACAAGGCCTGGGCCGACGAGATGGGCATCCCGAGTAAAGATATGGGCAACAGGTCGGAATTTACGCATTTCCCCGGGTATTCGGCCATGTATGTTCACTCAACAACCGGATTTGGCCAGGTGTGGTTCAAGGTCCTTGACGGTCAGGTGCAGAAGAGGGGCATTCAGGTCCTTTTCGACACCCCCGGAAAGGAGCTGATTCAGGACTTCAGGACAAAGGCGATCACAGGCATCAAGGCGCAGAACAAGGGAATCGATAAATATATCAAGGCAAGAAAGGGGGTTATCCTCTGCACCGGAGGAATTGAATTCAATGAGAAACTGAAGAACCAGTTCATGAAGTGCTATCCCGTAAAGTTCTATGGCTGGGGCTACAACACCGGCGATGGAGTCATAATGGCTCAAAAGGTCGGCGCGGACATCTGGAACATGAGCAATTTTTGCGGGGGGTGCTGCACATGGTCGCCTGATGATCCCGTGAACGTCGGGCATTCGGCCAGCACAAGAAAAAGCAACTATATCTGGGTCAACAAATTCGGCAGCCGGTTCATAAGCGAGAGGGATGAGCGTAATAACCCACATAAAGGTTGGATGCTCTTTTCGCAATTCGACCTGTCAAAGGCGACATACTCCTGCATTCCGCACTACCTTATATTCGATGAGACCGCAAGGCTGTCCGGCCCGTTAGACTCGTTCGGAAGATCTACCCCGCCTCAATTTGGCCGCCTTGTGCTCCCGGCTGCACTGGGAGGCTATGAGCCCTGGAGCGAGGACAACAGCGTAGAGATCAAGAAGGGCTGGATCAGGAAAGGGGATACCATTGAGGCACTTGCTGCGGCGATCGGGGCCCCTATGGATGCAGCCACCCTCAAGGCAACTGTGGATAAATATAACGGCTATTGCGCGGCAAAATCCGACCCGGAGTTTGGCAGGGACTCCTCCTCATTAAGTCCGGTTTCAACTCCGCCGTTTTATGCAGTGCCATTGTACCCGGGCCTTGTTTCTACTACCGGAGGCCCCGCAGTTAACGGGAAGCACCAGGTTCTGGATCCTGACGGAAAGCCAATCCCCAGGCTTTATGCGGCAGGGACCTGCGGGTCGGTCGTAACAAGGGTATACAGCGTAACCGGCGGCAATGTGGGCGGATGCATGGCCTCAGGCCGTATATCCGGGAGGAATGCCGCGGCCGAGAAGCAGGGGTCTTAACGTGGTTGCTCAGTGCTTCGATTCGCAAATACCCTCATGTATTTTGTCGAATCAGAATATTTCAAATGCTCACTCAGCACTAAGTCCTGAGTAAATAAATTCGTTGCCGAATTTATGAATCGATGGACTCAGTTGCACGAATCGAAAAGGTGTTGGAACACCGGATTCCGGCATTTGTTAGATAGGATTAACAGGATTTATTGGATTATTTATTTAGGACAATTCTTTTTGCCTTTCTTCCGGAAAGGCAAAAAATATCCTGTTCATCCTGTAAATCCTGTCTAGTGATTATTTTTGGGAAATTATTCCCCAGGAGGATATATGGCAAAGAAAACGGATCACGGAATCAGCCGAAGGGCTTTCATAAAGGGCACGGCCGCGGGGGCAGGTATAATTGCAGCGGCCGGGGGCGGATTAATCGGAAAAGGACAGGATCAGGTCCATGCCGCAATCCAATCAAGTAAATATTCTTTTGAAACTCCACCGCCGGCAATTCCTGCAGGGGAGATCAGGAAGACAGTAGACTCTGATGTAGTGGTGCTGGGGCTCGGAATGGCCGGTATCCCCGCGGCCATTTCGGCTGCCGAGGCAGGGGCCAGGGTAACGGCGCTGGAGAAACAGGATAGAATCAATGTCCCTGGTGTTCAGGATATTGGCATGATGGGAACGAAGTGGCAGAAGACCCAGGACATGACCTGGACTCCTGAGCTCATAAACGAGGCCATCAGGGAGCTTATGAAATGGGGGTCCAACAGGATAGACCAGAGACTGCTCAGGATCTGGGTGAATAATGGCCCGGAATACTGGGACTGGCTGACGGCCATGACGGACCCCGCCGGAATAAACTGGCAGCCGAACAACTGGCCGCCGCCTGATCCCTGGGACAGCACCAGGGAGAATTACAGGCAGTATCCGACCGCCGCACATCTGTCTATAGGAGATTTCGCCAGGGTGCTGACCATCATGGCGGACAAGGCCAAGGGCCTTGGCGCAGCTCTGCAATTCAGCACTACGGCAAAACAGCTCGTGAAAACCGGCAACAGGGTCACCGGCGTCATTGCACAGGATAAAGACGGCAGCTATGTGCAGTTCAATGCCGCCAGGGGCGTCATCCTGTGCACCGGGGACTACGGCTACAACACGGATATGCTGGAGAAGTACGTGCCCCACGTCGCGTTCCGCAAGCATGCAATGAAGCAGACATCAACGGGTGACGGGCATCAGATGGCTATGTGGATAGGGGCTCAGATGGAGCCCACCCCCCATGCCCCTATGTGTCATGCCATGGGCTTCGGCCTGCTGGGAAACACGGCGTTTCTGCATGTCAATAAGTTTGGAGAGAGGTTCCAGAATGAGGATGTTTCAGGCCAGGCATGGAACGATCAGGTTGAGGAACAGCCCGGGATGTTCTCCTGGCAGATCATAGACTCCAAGTGGAAAGAGCGCCTTCCGCATATGTCCATCGGGCATGGGAGCATGTTCAGTGTGAGCGAGGGACCCATGTCACCCCTTAATAACGCCATTAAAGCAGATACAGTTGAAGAGCTTGCGGTGAAGATAAGCGTCCCAGCCGAAACCTTAAAGGCTACGGTCGCTCGATACAATAAGATGGCATACGCAGGCATTGATACGGATTTCGCAAAACCAAGCCACCGTCTTTTCCCAATTGACGCGCCTCCCTTCTATGCAGGGAAGGCCGGGACCGCCGGCATGCTGGTTGTAATGGGCGGTCTGCTTTGCAATGCAGACCTCCAGGCCTATGATGCGGAGTTCAATGTCCTAAGGGGGCTT
>JBFYXR010000118.1:0-4392 GCA_041310455.1 Desulfobacteraceae bacterium
GCAGGCGACGGCCAGGTGAGTCTTGGCGAGACCATCATGAAGCACCGGGCTAAAAAGATCCGGTTCATGTATGACAACAGGGTCATTGTGGGTTTTGCAGGGGCTGCCGCGGATGCATTCAGCCTTTTTGAAAAGCTGGAGGCGAAGCTGGATCAGTTCCACGGCAAGCTTACCAAGGCCGCAGTAGAACTTGCAAAGGACTGGAGGACGGACAGGATACTGAGGAGGCTGGAGGCCCTTTTGCTCGCCATGGACAGCGAGCATACCCTGATCATATCAGGGACGGGAGATGTTATTGAGCCCGATGAACAGGTGGCCGCCATCGGATCAGGCGGGCCTTACGCAGTCGCGGCAGCCAGGGCTCTGGTCGAGCATTCCAACCTTGACGCCCTTGCCATAGCAAGAGAGGCCATGAAGATTACATCATCCATATGCATCTATACAAATGATCAGATAGAAACACTTGAACTGGGGAATATCAACAATAATGGAAGAGAATGAAGAGATAACCGATACCGGGAGGGTTCTGACACCGAAGGAGATAGTTGCCGAACTTGACAAGTATATAATCGGCCAGGACGAGGCCAAGCGTTCCGTGGCTATTGCCCTCAGAAACAGATGGAGGAGACAGCAGGTCCAGTCGTCCCTTAGGGATGAGATAGCGCCCAAGAACATCATAATGATCGGACCGACCGGAGTGGGAAAGACAGAGATTGCCCGTCGCCTTGCAAGGCTTGCCAATTCTCCGTTCCTGAAGGTGGAGGCTACAAAGTTCACAGAGGTCGGTTATGTAGGCAGGGACGTTGAATCCATGGTAAGGGACCTTACCGAGCTGGCTGTCGGCATGGCCAAGAAGGAGGAGCAGAAAAAGGTAGAGGCCAAGGCCGATGAGCTTGCCGAGGAAAGGCTTCTGGATATCCTCCTGCCGAAAAAGAAGGAAGATGCCGACGAAGCAGCGGAGACAGACAAAGAGACAGTACTTGAGGTTGTCAGGGCAGACAGGCCTGAAACAAATACGACCAGGGATAAGTTGAGGCGTATGCTCAGGGATGGGAAGATGGATGAAAGGTATGTTGAACTGGAGACCGCCAACAGCAGGAATACGCCCATGATTGAGATATTCTCCAGCTCCGGCCTTGAGGAGATGGAATTCAACATGAAGGAGGCCTTTGGAAGCATATTCCCCGGTAAAAAGAAAAAGAGGCGCGTAAAGGTTCCAGAGGCCCTGGAGATTATCTCTCAGGAGGAATCCCAGAAGCTGATTGATATGGACGAGGTGATTGAAGACGCCGTCAGGATAACCGAGCAGAACGGGATCATTTTTCTGGATGAGCTTGACAAGATCGCCGGTTCGGAGTCAACACACGGCCCTGATGTATCCAGGGAAGGCGTGCAGAGGGATCTTATCCCCATCGTGGAAGGTTCAACAGTAACGACAAAATACGGCATGGTGAAGACAGACCATATCCTGTTCATTGCGGCCGGGGCCTTCAATGTCAGCAAGCCGTCAGACCTGCTGCCTGAGCTGCAGGGGAGATTTCCCATAAGAGTAGAACTCGGGTCCCTTTCAAGCGAGGATTTTATCAGGATACTGACTGAACCCAGGAACGCGCTGATCAAACAGTACAAGGCCCTGCTTGAAACAGAGGGGGTGGAGCTGATCTTCGAGGAATCGGCCATAAGGGAGATTGCAACCATGTCCAGCATGGTCAATGAAAGAATGGAAGACATAGGGGCGCGCCGCCTGCACACAATCATGGAAAAGCTGCTTGATGATGTGTCCTTTAACGCCCCTGACCTGGAGAATAAAAAGGTTGTAGTTGATGACGCATATGTGAAGGAAACGCTGGAAGATATCCTTGAGGATGAGAACCTTAGCCAGTATATACTTTAATAGGGCACAGGGAAAGTAATTATTTATATGTCATATATGTCCTATGGGACCTATGTCAAAAGGATTAAAAGATGAAAGACAAAAAACTTGAAACCGCCAAGGTGCTCATTGAGGCGCTTCCCTATATTCAGCGCTTTTATAATGCCACGATCGTCGTCAAATACGGCGGCAACGCCATGGCAGGCGGCGGGCTTGACAGGGAGTTTGCCCTGGATATCATACTCATGAAATACGTGGGGCTTAATCCCGTGGTCGTCCATGGCGGCGGGCCCCAGATAGGCAGCATGCTCAAAAAGCTGTCCATCCAGTCGGAATTCGTCGACGGCATGAGGGTGACGGACAAGCAGACCATGGATGTGGTTGAGATGGTCCTTGTGGGACAGGTCAACAAGGAAATTGTGACCCTCATCAATCAGAACGGCGGACAGGCCGTGGGACTTTCAGGGAAAGACGGCAGGCTTATAACCGCCAGGAAGATGAAATACATGAAGGAGAGGGGAGACAACCAGCCCCCTGAGATCATTGATATCGGGATGGTGGGCGAGATCATATCGATCGACAACAGGATTCTTTTAAACCTTATTGAAAGCCAGTTCATCCCGGTGATTGCGCCGGTCGGCGGAGGCACCGAAGGAGAGACATATAACATAAATGCGGATACCGTGGCAGGCCATATAGCGGCATCCCTCAAGGCCGATAAGCTCATTCTTCTGACTGATACGGAGGGCGTTCTTGACAAGGAGAAAAAGCTGATTTCAACCATAAAGGTCGATGAGGTCAAGGGCCTGGTTAAGGACGGGACTATAAAGGGCGGCATGCTGCCCAAGATACACTGCTGCGTCGACGCGTTGAAGGGCGGCGTTGGGAAGGCCCACATTTTAGACGGCCGCAGGGAACATGCGCTGCTGCTGGAGATATTCACCAAGGGCGGGATAGGGACGGAGATAGTAATTTAGGCACAAGGCGCAGGGCGCAAGTAAAAGAATTTCAAATTTCAAATTTGAGATTTCAAATCTTTCCTTGCGCCCTGTGCCTTGCGCCATGTGCCTGTACTTGAGTTATGGAGATATATTATGAATAATATGATTAATGATACCAACGACACCAAGACCCTAGCGGACAAATACATCTTTAAGACCTACGGCAGGTTCCCCATTGTCCTTGCGGGGGGGAAGGGCTGCCGTGTATGGGATGAGGAAGGGAAGGAATATATCGATTTTGTTGGCGGTATAGCGGTTTGCGCCCTGGGCCACAGTTCAACCATCGTATCGAACGTACTTGATGAGCAGTCCAGGACCCTCGTGCATGTCTCAAACCTTTATTATACAAGGCCCCAGGCTGAGCTTGCCAGGCTTCTTGTGGAAAACTCCTTCGCAGACAGGGTCTTTTTCTGCAACAGCGGTGCGGAGGCCAACGAGGCGGCAATAAAGATTGCAAGGCGTTATTCGAATGAGAAATACGGGGATGGCAGGAACGTGATAATCAGCATGAAGGGTTCGTTCCACGGGAGGACCATGGCGACCCTTTCCGCTACCGGACAGGATAAGGTCAAGACAGGCTACAATCCTCTTCTGGAGGGGTTCAAGTTTGTGCCATATAATGATCTGGAAGGCCTTGAGCAGGCTGTTGACGAATCAGTGTGCGCGGTAATCCTTGAGCCTATCCAGTGTGAAGGCGGCGTGATCTGCCCTGAAAACGGGTATCTCAGGGGGGTAAGGGAGCTGTGCGACAAAAAAGGCCTTGTTCTGATTTTTGACGAGGTCCAGACAGGCATGGGCCGCACGGGGAAGCTCTTTGCCTATGAGCATTTCGGCGTCAGGCCTGATGTAATGTCCCTTGCAAAGGCCCTGGGCAACGGTCTGCCCATAGGCGCCATGCTCGCAATTGAAGAGCTCAGCAATGCCTTCACCAAAGGGAGCCACGCTACTACCTTTGGCGGTACGCCTCTGGTGACTGCCGTTGCCAGGGCTGTAACGGAATCCATTCTTAATGACGGCGTGCTCGATAACTGCCGGAAGATGGGCGACTATTTCCGTGGGAGGCTGAATGAGCTTAAAAATAAATACAGCGTTATCAGGGATATCAGGGGGTTTGGCCTGGTAATAGGCCTGGAGCTGGAAGTTGAAGGGGCGCCTGTTGTAAACGCCTGCATGGGAAAGGGGTTTCTGATAAACTGCGTCCAGGAAAAGGTTATCAGGTTTGTGCCCCCCCTGATCATAGGCAAGGATGAAATCGATCTCTTGATTGAGGCAATTGATGAAATTTTGGGGAAGCTTTAAATGAAAAAGGATCTGTTATCAATTCAGGATTTGACAAAAGAGGATATCCACGCCCTTATAGAAAGGGCCATAGAACTGAAGAAGCTGGGCCGCAGAGCTGAAAAGACGCTCGCCGGATATGTGCTCGGCCTGATGTTTGATAAGGCCTCCACCAGGACGAGGGTCTCCCTTGAATCCGCCATGCTTAAGCTGGGAGGACATACGATCTTTCTTAGCAAG
>JBFYXR010000119.1:0-22731 GCA_041310455.1 Desulfobacteraceae bacterium
CTTCTAAAGATGCCATACATTCAAATATCGGTCTGACGATCAACAACGGAAAAATTATTATAGAGTCGGGAGATGATGGAATTGATGCAAAATCATCGTTGGTAATTAACGGCGGAGATCTCCTTTTATCATGCAGAGGTGATGGTTTACACTCAGATTCAACCTTGGAAATCAACGGCGGTGATATAAATATTATACAATCCTATGAGGGTATCGAGAGCTCGGTTATTACGATAAATAATGGAACTATCCGCCTCGCATCGGGTGATGACGGCATAAACGGCACCGGCTGGGGCCGCAGCGGCGGCAACATGCTTTTTATTAACGGCGGATATACCGTAGTTAATGCTTGGGGGGACGGAATTGATATAAACGGGTCGATCAGCATGACCGGAGGCCTTGTTATCATAAGCGGTCCCTTGGACAGTATGAACGGACCTCTGGATTATTATGGTTTTGAGATTACTGGCGGTTTTATTGTCGCAACAGGCAGCTCCGGCATGGCGCAGTCTGCCGGAGGCTATACGCCGTCAACCCAGAATTCAGTTATGTTGTGGTTTACTTCATGGCAGGAGGCAGGCATGATGCTTCATATCAGAGCCGAAGACGGCAGGGAGATCCTGACAATCTCACCCCTGAAGGCATATTCGTCGGTGGCTTTATGCTCACCCAAACTAAAAGAGGGTTTAAACTATAATGTTTACACAGGAGGAAGTTCAACCGGAACAGTCACTAACGGTCTATACTCCGGCGGGACCTATACCCCCGGCGCCCTGGTTTCAAGCTTTAAAATCTCAAGTATTTTTACTTCTGCAAGGTGTTCATATAGCGAAAGTGCTGCCCAGCGGTAAGCGTTGTTGAGGAGGCAGATACAAAACAATTAAGCCTGATTCAGCCTTTAACGGAGTCTCCCGGACAATGCATCCAATCGCGATCAGGCCTGGTATTTTATCCCCCTATGCTGGACATCCTGCGTGCGCAGTTCCTGGGGCCGGATTTAAGAAGATTATGGCTCAGGGGTTTATTCTTTATTGCAGTATCAATCATAGCGAGTATCTTTTGATCGCCTTCGTTATTTCTTAAAGCGGATTTTATATCAGTCTCCTCATCTGAAAACAGGCAGCTTCTGATGTGCCCATCCGCCGTGAGCCTCAGCCTGTTGCAGATCCCGCAGAAGTGGTTGCTCAGGGCGCCTATCAGTCCTATCTCTCCCTTTGCTCCCTCCAGTTTGAATCTCTGCGCAGGGCCGTCAAGAAGATTACGGCTTGAAACAGAGGTTAATTTTCCGACAGACTCTATGATATTATATATCTCGATCACCGAGATAAAGTTATCAGCCTTCCATCCGTTATCCTCGCCGACAGGCATGTGCTCTATGAAACGCACATGATAGGGCTTTGTCATGGTGAGCCGGGCAAAATCCCGGATCTCATCATCATTCACGCCCTTCATGGCCACGACGTTAATCTTTATGGGATCGAAGCCAAGGCGCTCCGCCTCCTGTATACCCTCCCATACCTGGTCAAACATGTCGCGTCCTGTGATGCGGGCGAACCTCTCATTTTTAAGGGAATCCAGGCTGATGTTTAATCTCCTGACCCCGCATTCCTTGATGCCGGCGGCCATGTCCTTTAAGAGGACGCCGTTTGTGGTCAGTGTTATCTCTTTTAATCCGTCAACGCGGCTGAGGTCCTCAAGAAAACCCAGAAAGCCCTTTCTGACTAGCGGCTCGCCTCCGGTGAGCCTGACCTTCCGGATGCCCTTCTGAACAGCAAGCCTCACCAGATGCAGGATCTCTTCATACCTCAGTATATCTTCATGGGGGATGAAATCTGTTATGCCTTCAGGCATGCAGTACATGCATCTGAGGTTGCACCTGTCCGTTATGGATAACCGCAGATAGTTGATCACCCGGTTGTTGTTTGCCTGTAGATTACCTTCCATCACAATTATGCTCTCCAAAAGCCTGCCTTTTCAAGTTATTGATGCATTGATAATAATTAGATCATACAATACGTTTCAGATCAGTTCCTCCCCTTGGGGCAAGGGGAGGTCAGGAGGGGTTACGTTCTTGTTGTCTACATCCTTCATAACTCCCCCTTGCCCCCTCTTACCTTAAGAGGGGGTTTTTAGAACCGCATATGGGAATCCCCCGCCTAATCTCTGAAGAGCAACCCCTGTCTGTTATTTTCAACAGGGGCAGTATAACTTTCATCCTCGGCAGCAGCGGCAACTCCTCCCTTAAGGAGATAGCGATCAAACATCCTGTTGAAGTCGGTCCATGAGCCTTCCTTTGTGTCCCTCTCCATATACCTGGCAATGCCGTTCATCTTGGCGTCCAGGTCATCGATCATATGAAGGGCGAAGGCCTCCAGAAACTTGGGCCGCTTGGGCGACCCGAATTCATACTCTCCATGGTGGCTTAATACAAGGTGTTTCAGGCGGAGTGCGGTTTCTTCGGGAAATTTTTTCATGGAGGCCAGCTTCTCATCCAGCATCCCGACACCGAGGATTACATGGCCGAGGAGCCTTCCTTCATCCGTATAGTCTATCACCGTCCCGTATTTAAATTCCTTTATCTTTCCTATGTCATGGAGGAAGGCCCCCGCCAGCAGAAGATCCCCGTCAATTTTCGGATAATGACCGGAGACCTGGACAGCCATCCTGCAGACGGAAAGTGTATGCTCAAGTAGGCCCCCTATGTAGCTGTGGTGAAAATTCTTTGCTGCAGGGCACCTCTTAAACTGTTCCGCAAAATCATGGTCTGAAAGAAACCTGTCTGAAAGGGCCTTAAGATGAGTATCCTTGATCTTCTTCACCACCCCCCTGAGGGAATTCATCATCTCTGTTATGTCGCAGGGAGTAGTCTCCATGAAAAGGGCAGGATCTCCTGTCTCAGATAACTTCAGCCCTGAGAGGGTCAACTGAATCTGGCCCTTGTATGATCCTGTCTGTCCCTGAACCTCAAGGATGTCTCCTTCCCTGAAGAGGGACCCCAGCTCAAGGGCATTGTCCCATACCCTGGCCTCTATATCGCCGGTGCGGTCGGAAAGGGTGATGCTTAAAAAGGGATCACCCTTTTTTGTCTGTCCGACCTTTTTTTCCCTGGCAAGATAGAGCCCGTTTACACGGTCATTATCCTTCAGTTCCCTTACCCAGGCATGGGATGTGTCCTTCGGGTCCTTTGAGTCATCAATCATCAAAGTTCCCCCCGGGCCCCTTGTCGCCGGCAAGCTTCTTTGCGCGTTCCGCAATCTTTTCCGGCGTCCAGTCGGCCCTGTTCTCAATCTTTTTACCTTTCGGTCCGAGGTCATAGGACTCTGCCTTCAAAATCGCATCAATCGCGAGGGGTGCAGTGTCCCGGGCATTGAAGACATCTACCAGTATGCCGTATACAAAGTCCTCAACACCCTTTGACATCCTGTCCCTTACATCCTTCGGCTGACCGAACAGCTTGTTCTCAAAGGGCAGATTCAGCTTCTTGTAATCGCCTCCCTTGATGGACTTGGAGTTGGCGTATTCCACCATCTCCTTCCACAGGTCATCGGTCATGCCGCTGTCGGCCAGTTTGACAAAGTTGCCCTGGTCATCCTGGAAGGCATTGCCGTATTCATTGACCTTGAGCCCCCAGGATATCATCTGGAGCGCCGTTGCAACATTGGCCTTGGTAGTGGCCGTCTCATTTACAATGCTCCTGAGCCTGTCGGAGTTGTTGCCGCTTGTCCCGTGCTGGGCGCCTGAAATGCTGTATGGCTTAAGGGCGTCGTGGATGCTCTTTGTGAGCTGAACCTGTATCCCCTGGTCGCTCTTCTCGATCCCGTGGGTCGTACCGTTGTTCAGCGCTATCCAGTCCGGGAATATATCATTGGCGTTCAGGCCCTGGATAAGGAAAAGGGCCTCAGGGACCGTTGAAAGGCCTTCCTTTCCCTTGATCTCCCCGACCTCCGTCTCATAGCCGGCCCACCTGGGGAAGTAGGGATTGAGTTCGAGATTAGCAAGCAGGTTCTTGTCATCGGGGAGGTGTGATGCATCTATGGCGATGGATGTGATTCCTGCATCAAACATGCTGGGTATCTCCAGCTTGGCCTTTGCGATGTCCTTGTCGTTCTTGATGCCGTAATGATCCGCGTGGATCGCAACAGGTATTGTAATGCCCAGTTCATTGCATATAGCATCCACCTGCATGGCCATGTTCCAGAGGGTTACCGCGCAATAGGCCCCGGAGCCGCCTTCCGATTTTGCGATCTCGATGATAACGGCGGCGTTGGCCTTCTGCGCAGCCTGAAGGGCGCCCCTGATGACAAACCAGCTTCTGCCGTTGGCCGCGATCGTCATGGCCTTACCCTTTGCCATCATGGCCCTGTCAATCACCTTTCCGCTCACTATCAGCGCCCTGGAATTGGGAAACAGCTTCTGAATATTCGGCGGACGTCCCACCTCCAGCGCCTTTTCAAAATCCTTTTTTGATACCTTTACAGACATGTTGCACCTCCATAATATTGTTATTTATTAAATTTTAATTGGTGTCCATGCTGACTGAAACTTGCCGGGACCAGGCTGAATAATTGAATAAAACAATGTTTATTTTTAAAACACTTTACCGGGAGTTTCAAGCATCAATTTTAAACCGGTTGCGCCTTTAAACCGGCAGAAAACGTCCCCATATAAAAAATCCTATGCCTTAATCGGAAGCAGGTCATCCGATTTCATGACCCTGTGTCCGCTCTTAAGATACCGGGTTATTACCCCTCCGAGCGCCTCAACACGCCCGTCAGGGTAGACCTTGAGGCATGCGCCGGAAGGGATGCCGTATCCTGTGGTTTTATCCTCCCTGAGCTGAAGGGCCGCCTTCAATTCCTCCCAGTCATCCTCCTCCGCATGGGTGTCGCAGATAACCGGAGCTATACCCATACAGGGAAAGATTTCAGCGGTGGAATCATCATCCGGGTCAGCCCATCTTACCCATTCCTTACACAGCATAATGCTTCCCGCCGAAGCCCCGAAAAACACCTTGCCCCCATTGTACAGCTCCTTAAAGATATTCAGCATATCCTTTGATTCCAGGATCTTCATTCCTGCATCCACATCCCCGCCGCTCATGAAGATCGCATCCGCCCTGTGCATGAGATCACGGGCCTTATCCAGATCTGCCTTTTTTGATGCGATTATGGCGTGGTTGATATTGCACTTTCCTGCTTTTTTAACCTCATTTCCCATGAACCTGAAAAATAGCCTGTCCTCATCATTGGCAACTCCCACATATGCTATGAGGGGGTTCGGCCTGGCAATCTCATTGAAGACTGCCTTGAAAACGGCCTTGTTTTCTGATCCCCTGCCGCCGGCCAGGAGATATGCAGGTTTGGGATTGGCCATAAGAAATACATCCTATTCCAGATAATCATCCAGATCTATGGGAAACAGCGCCCTGGAGATCATGGATTTTCCTGATAACTCGGGCGGAAAATCAGTGTCAAAGAATATTTTTATTCCCGCCCCGGGACCGTATAAATCCTTCAATGCCTTTTCAGCCTCCCGCGCAAGCAGTTTTTTTTCATGGGCGCGGCTGACCAGGTGCAGTTCATAGGTGCGATAATCGCTCTGTATCATTTTGTACTGCTCAATTCCTTCCAGCCTGCCGATGGACTCATCCAGCTCATACAGCATCACCGGCCTTCCTCCCACCGTCAGGGTAAGGTTGGCCTTGCGGCCATTGATCGATGAAAGGATAATCCCTGAATTTCTTCCGCATGGACATTGCCCGGTCTCCTCCAGTGTCACCAGGTCTCCGGCGTCAAAGCGGATGAAAAAGCACCATGGATTATCAAAGGGCGTCACGAGGATGCGGCCCAGGAGCGGGCCTCCATATTCACTTTTAAACGGCTCAAAGTCCACCCTGCATAAATCCGCGTTCTGGTGAAACCTGCCTTCCTCACACTCCGTGAAGACATAGCCTGTCTCTGTCGTCCCGTATGAGCTAATCATCGGCGAGCTGAATATCTGTTTTATCTGCCTGCGCTCAATCCTTGTAGTGTATTCATAGGTAAGCACTATTGCATCCGGCTGAAAAACAGACAGGTTATTTTTGCCGATAAAACGGCAGAGCCTTGCCAGCAAAGAGGGATTAGCCTCCAGCACCTCAGGCCTGAAGGCCCCAAGCTCCTTGACCATGCGGTTCATCAGTTCCCAGGACCATGTTGTTGGATCGGTCTTTTCATTTAGATATAGAAACCGCGCCAGACGCCTTTTATCCATGGGCAGGTCAAGTTCATCCGAAACAATCCCCGTATTCCGGGGATTGGCAAGTATTGCCTCCCTGTGCCCATTATAGCTGATCCCGTCAAAATGGGCATTGAATCTCCAGGAGGATATTTCCGATGCGTCCCACCATCTCTGATTCCATATATTGGTGATTTTTTCCTCCGTGGTGCCGCTCGTATCCACAAGTTCGATCTCTCTGTCGGCCAGGCCCCTGTCTATATCCAGCCCGGGCGGCAGCATGCCGGCAGGGAAATGCTCACGGATGGCCTTTTTGGAAAGAACAGGCAGGGCGGCAAAACGGACATCAACGGGATAATCGGGTCCCGGATCAAGCTCCTTCCATGAGTCATATACGGCAATCTTATTCAGGGCCACATTCAGCGCATCCGCGGAACGTCTATAATATTCAGGGGAAAATTTCCACTTGAGGCTGGGGGCGGGCAGTTCTTGTGTAATAGCAGCACCTCGCAATCATCAGAATCAGCTTTTCAACATTCGGAATTGAAGAATGGGCAAGCATTTATCACTGTTCAGTCTAACCGGTTGATGCTTCTCATGTCAATGGATAACGGAAACCCAGGGAAATATCAAAGCCGGCAGTTTTGACTTGTGTTATGATGTGCAAATAGCTTTAATTAATATATAACCCTTTTAAGATGATTTTTTTATGTCTGTTAACGTCACGGCATTCCTTATATTTGACAAAACGCTGAAAATGTCCTATGTCCTCGCTTAATGTTACAGCGATTTTTTCGGATAACAGGTGAACCCTTTCCAAAACATGAAGGCTATAAAAAGCAAGGAGCTTAGAATTTCAAATGACTCATTCCATTATAACAGGGACAGGGAGCTACATCCCTGGAAGAATAGTTGATAACAGCCATTTTCTTGAAAATGAGTTCTATACAATAAACCAGAAAAAGATTGAAAAGTCGAATCAGGAGATAATTGAAAAATTTCAAGATATAACCTGCATAAGGGAAAGACGTTATGCGGATGACAGCCTCAGCACATCGGATATAGCCTACGAGGCGGCAAAGATAGCCCTTGAAGGGATCGACAGGGAAACCCTTGACGGCATAATTGTCGCCCACAATTACGGAAACGTTCAGCCCGGAGGTGTAAGGGTAGACCTATGTCCTTCCCTTGCAGCAAGGGTGAAGCATCGTCTCGGCATTGAAAATCCTTTTACAGTTGCATTTGATGTCCCCTTCGGATGCCCCGGATGGCTGCACGGCATGATCATAGCCGACTATTACATCAAATCGGGGGACGCGAAGAAGGTCCTTGTTATCGGCGCTGAGATATTATCCAGGGTGATTGACCCCCATGATATCGACTGCATGATTTTCGCCGACGGCGCGGGAGCAGTTGTCGTGGAGGCGACTGAAGAGGACCGCGGTATACTTTCCCATGTCACCAGATCGGACACTAAAGATGCAGTCCACATGATATGGAACGGCAGGTCATACGACCCCAATTACAAGGGTGATGAGATATATCTCAAGATGCACGGACATGACATCTATAAATACGCCCTCAAACACGTCCCGGAGACAGTCAAGATGAGCCTCGACAAGGTCGGGATGACACTTACTGATGTCAAAAAGGTGCTCATTCATCAGGCCAATGAGAAGATGGACCGGGCAATACTCAAAAACATCTTCAAACTTTACAGGGTAAAGGATATACCTGAACACATAATGCCCATGACCATAGCGTGGCTGGGTAATACCTCTGTGGCTACACTTCCAACAATGTTCGACCTCCTGCAGAGGGGGGAGCTGAACAACCACGTGCTTCACTCCGGAGATATTGCGGTATTTGCCTCCGTGGGCGCGGGCATGAACATTAATTCCATGGTCTACAGGATGCCTTAAAAAATCATTTAAAGTGCTTAACGAGCCTCATTCGGCAAGTGATTCCTGGATAGATGCTCTTATCGAAAAATCAGCCCTTTGCAGTTAAAGAAGAATGGAGTATAATTAAATAGGGCATAAGGGACAGGGCACACGGCGCAGGGAGCAATGAGTGAGGCGTGAGGGGTAAAGCGAAACCATGGGATCAGCCGCTTTTTACATTCGGGAAATAACAAGAAGGCTTTTCTTAAAGATAGCCGGAGGGGCAATATTTATGGCAGCTATTCCTTCCAGTGTATACGGCTTCTTCGTCAAGGCCCTGCCCGTGAGGACGGTTGAAAAGGGCAGGTTCAAGTTCAACACCGATAAAGGCATTATTGAATGGGAGGAAAGGGCAGGGGAAGAATACCGGCTTGTTGTGGACGGGCGTATAAAGGAGCCTAAAGCCTTTTCCTATGCCGATATAAAATCCTTCAGCCAGGTTGAACAGGTCTCTGATTTCCACTGCGTTGAGGGCTGGTCTGTAAAGGACATAAAATGGGGAGGGTTCAGGTTCAGGGAGATCATGGACCGGGTTGAACCAAAACCCAATGCCGACCATATTCTGTTTCATTCCTTCGGAAAGACCGACTACGAACCCGAAGGGCAGAACCATTATATAGAATCCTTTCCCTTGAGCGAGCTCCTTGATCCTGAAAGAGAGATCCTCCTGGCGCTTGCCATGGACGGCAGTCCCCTGCCCGAAGACAACGGGGGCCCCCTCAGGCTCATAGCGCCCTTTGACCTCGCCTATAAAAGCATCAAGTTTGTGACAAGGATAGAATTTGTAAAGGGTGAGCGGCGCGGCTGGTGGACGATGGCAAATCCGATCTACACCGTAAGGGCCAGGGTACCGGAAAACAGGCTGAGAAAGAAGTAATCAGCACCCTTCCTCCATCTTATCCAGCAGGTCAACCAGGAATACGAGCGAAGAGCCCAGTATCATAAGGATTCCGGCTATCGTGACGCCCAGCCCGATTGAATAAACCTGCCCCATGTATCCAAGGACTGCGGGATAGAGCCCCCCTCCGATCGTGAAGGCAATCGGCGTGGTCCAGGATGTCACAAGGCTTCGGAGATTCGGCTGTACGGTGCGTGAAAGGGCCGCGAATGCAGCAGGAAAGAAGCACACAATCACAGCCGGCTCAAGGAAGATGACAACATTAAACCATACTCCGGAAAGGGTCCCCAGCAAAATAGTCAACCCGCCCGATATTACAAGGGAAGCCACGATAACGGGCTTTTCGCCGAACCTGTCCGTCAGCCAGCCCCCGGCAAACGTCATAAAGAAGGTGGAGACCTGGGCAAGGCCGACCATTGTGTTTGCGAGTTCCTGTCCGAAGCCGTGCTCCTTCACCAGGAATAATGGAAGCATGGTGTAAATCCCCAGGTTGCCTATTATCCCAAGGGCAAAAAGCATAAGCATGATCCAGAATGACCTTTTGCCGAGGACCATCCTGACATTAGAAAAATTCGGCTGGTCACCCGGAAACTTGCCGAAACTGCCGTAACGCATCAGGGCAAGGCCGCTTAATATCAACACACCGCTGATCCATGCCAGGATCACCCTCCATGACACCCATGGCAGAAGAAGGGCAGCAAGAAGCGGCCCCAGGATCAGGCTGAGCGGAGGGCCTGTCTGCTGGACCGCAAGGGCTTTTCCCCAGTCCTTTCTGGTGACAATCGCGGTGATGACTGCCATGTTGGAAGGCAGATTAAAGCCTGCCGCAACCCCCAGGAATATCATCGCAAGCCGGATAGCCCCGAGGGTCCCGGAAAATATGCATGCCATCAGGACGATTCCCGCGCCCAGGATGGATATTTCAAGTGCCCCTTTATGGTTAACCCTTGAGGACACAAAACCTGAACAGACAGCGCCTGCGGCGACCCCTATGGACCCGAAGAGGAATATGGAGCCTGCCTGGGTTGTGGTGATGCCAAGGTCGCCGGAGATGGACGGCAGCAGGGGGGCAAAGATAAAGCGGTTTATGAAGGACAGGAAGAATAAAAAAGTAAGAAATATTATCTTACCGATCGCATCCCTGAAGAACTCCGGTGTCGGGCATGCCTTATCCGTCATAAATAATCCTTTTTAACACGCATCTCCGCCGCCCTGACATGGCACGGCAGGCCCTCATACTCCCCTATCGCCTTTATCGCGGGAAACATCTCTTCAACAGCCGCCCTGTCAAGCCTTCCGAAGGATGAGAATTTCACCATGTCCTTGCATGTGACTCCCGAGAACCTTTTGGCGAACCCGTTGGTGGGCAGCACCGCCGTGATGCCGATCATATAATTGGCGGTGGAGAAGGTTGTAAAGGGGCCGACAAGTATCTCTCCCGTATTTTTTATCTCTTCAAGGGCAACCCTTTCATTGTCAGGACTGCACCATATCATCAGGTGTTCGGGCGCGTACTCATTAATTACCTCGCAGGCCGCCCTGATATCCTTTGTGACAACTATCGCGCCGAAGCCGTTGCCGCCGAAGACCGAAAGAAGATTCGTCCTCCTGGGCTCCTGCACATCCCCGATCACCATGCCGAGCTGTTCGCGGACCCTTTCCGCCAGGGTCTCCGAAGGAGTGGCAAGGACAAAGGATGAATCAGGCCCGTGCTCCGATTCGCTTATCATGTCATAGGCGATGGTTGCCGCATCCGCGGAATCATCCGCGATAATAGCACCCTCAGTCGGCCCTATGCCCACAACTGTCCTCTTCCCGTAGGAGAAGGCAGTGCTCATGGCGGCTGCTATGGCGTTAGGCCCCGGCCCGTAGATCCCGTCCGCCTCCGGGACCGATTCTGTCCCCATGGACATCGCGGCGATTATCGCAACTCCGTTGCCGACCACAAACAGGTCGGCCCCGGCAAGCCTGGCCGCCGCTACAGTGGCCGGATCTCCCAGGCCTTCCTTTGTCGGAGGCATGCCGACAACAATCTTGCCCACGCCGGCGACCTTCGCGGCGACCGTAAGCATAAGTGCGGTTGAGACAAGTGGCCCCTTTCTGGCCGGGACCCACAGGCCGACGCATGAAAGGGGGGTGCATTTTTCACCGACAATCGTGCCCTTCCTTATCTCCTTCTGCCAGAATGCAGCAGGCATCATGGCCCTGTTTACCTGGCCGATATTTTCAATGGCCATATCAATGGCGGACCGCAGCTCCGGAGTCAGGCCGGCCACGCATTTGTCGGCATAGGCATCGGTCAGACAGATCTCACCCAGGCCCACCTTATCAAAATTTCCCGTCGCCTTTATAACAGCCCTGTCTTTATTTATCTGCACATCTGAAAAGATATCCTGCACATCCTTAATCAGCGCCCTGTCAAAGAGGCGGTTATGTCCCTCCATCTTTTTCCGGAGACGCTCCCTGTCTTCCGGGTAGTTGTATGCAATTTCTTCAAACAAAATAGCCTCCAATGATTACATTTTGTGTTTCTGCATTTCTGCCACAAAAGCAACTGGAAGACAATAATATGTTTTTGTCTTCACTTCATCAGCAGCAGGCTTAAGGCCATCGCGAGCATCCCGGCCACCAGGCCAAAAAGGCTGTCATGGCCCTTGCCATAGGCCCTGCTTGTCGGGAGGAGTTCATCAAGGCTTATGTAGACCATTATGCCGGCAACACCCCCAAATAGTATGCCCATAACCTGGGGAGGGACCAGCCCTCCATCCCCGCCGATGAACAGTAGGATCAAAAGGTATGCTATAAGCGCTCCGACAGGTTCTGCCAGACCGCTGAAAAGGGAATAGGCAAAGGCCTTCCTGCGGTTTCCCGTAGCATAGAATATGGGTACGGCAACGCTTATGCCCTCAGGGATATTATGGAGCGCTATGGCGATTGCGATCGCAAGGCCAAGGGAGGGGTCATTCAGGGCTGCCAGGAAGGTCGCCAGCCCCTCGGGGAAATTATGGATGCCTATTGCCAGCGCCGTAAACAGCCCCATGCGCATCAGCCTTTTATGATTGATATCATGATCATGTAATCCGAAGGGAGACTTATTGTGAGGGATTTTATCTGCCGGCGCAAAATCCGGGATTAAGGCGGAAGGGTCATGCAGCGGCGCAGTCTCCTCTTCCGAGTGGGTCTCATGGGGGTTTTCCGCTGCCGGTATCAGATTATCCACGACCCCTATCAGGAGCATGCCCCCGAAGAAAGACGCTGCATTCATCCAGTGCCCCCAGTAGGCGCCGTACCTTATTACAAGGGCATCAACGCCTTTTATAAAGATCTCCACAAAGGAGACGTAGAGCATAACCCCTGCCGAGAAGCCGGTGGCCACTGAAAGAAACCGGTAGTTGGTCCTTTTGGCCGTAAAGGCAATAATGCTCCCTATGCCGGTGGCCATCCCGGCAAAGGTGGTAAGACCTATGGCAAGCCAGATATTATTCATTGCTGTATGCACCTGTTGACAAACCAATTAATAGTCATCAAGTGATATTTCGCAACGCGGGAGAACACATGGCCTCTGTATCCTCCCCTCTCAGGGGAGGACCGAGGTGGGGTCTCCCAATGCCTTATGCCCCTGATTCGATGTTTCAAGACCCCCTCCTCCCTCCCCCTAAAAGGAGGAGGAATAGTATCGCTAAACCTGGTTACTTTATTCGTTAACCCATGCTGTTAACCTTTATCGGACACTGTAAGTCACCTACGCGCATCAACCCTCTTATGACTTCGGCACAGTATCCCCCTGTCTGGCCATAACGCTGTTTCTGTAGCCATAAAAGGCATAGATCAGAATCCCTATCGCCATCCATATGCCGAGCCTCATCCAGTTCGCCGCAGGGAGTGAGAACATCAGCACAAGGCAGAACAGCACCCCGAGAACCGGGACTGTGGGCGACCATGGGCAGCGGAAGGGCCGCTCGGCCTGAGGGTTGACATAACGCATGACAAGCACCGCCGAGCACACGATTATAAATGCCAGGAGGGTCCCGATATTGACCAGCTCCGCAAGTATGCCCAGGGGGATAAACGCCGCCATGCATCCTACAGCTATGCCTGTGATGATGGTGGACTTCCATGGCGTGCGGAATCGTGGGTGCACGGCGCCGAAAAACCCTTCGGGCAGCAGGCCGTCCCTGGCCATTGCCAGGAGGACCCGCGGCTGGCTGAGCATCAGAACCAGCATGACCGATGTTATTCCGGCAACGGCCCCCAGTGAGATGACAAACTGCCCCCAGCGCAGCCCTACCCGCTCAAAGGCGGCCGCCACAGGCGCGTTTACGTCGATCTGGTCATAGGGGACCATGCCTGTCAGGACAATGGAAACTGCTATATACAGGACAGTACAGACAATCAGAGATGTAATAATGCCGAAAGGGACATCACGATTGGGATTTCGGGCCTCCTCCGCATGGGTGGATACCGAATCGAAACCTATATAGGCAAAATAGATAATGGCCGCCCCTGCCAGCACCCCTACAGGCGCTCCGTCAGGCCCTGTCTGGCCCAGGATGGTCTTTCCGAATATGCTTATCCCGGTCCACCCGAAGGGGGCGAAGGGGTGCCAGTTGTCCGGATTAATATAGAAAACCCCTATCCCTATCACAAGGAGCACTACCGCGAGCTTGATGACCACCATCAGGTTATTGAAGCGTGAGCTTTCCCTTATGCCGAGCACCAGGACTATTGTTAGAATTGCGACGATTACAAGCGCAGGGAGATCAAACCAGCTGCCTGTGCTCAGAAATGCCCCGGTTGTCGGGTCATAATCAAAGGGGGCCGTAGACATAATATGAGGCACCTTGATATGGAATATCCCGATAAAATTCTGGAAGTATTTTGACCAGCCATGGGCCACGGAGGCGGAGGCCACGGTGTATTCCAGGACAAGATCCCATCCGATAATCCATGCAAACACTTCGCCCAGGGTAGCATAGGCATATGTGTAGGCCGATCCGGCTACCGGCGCCATTGAGGCAAACTCCGCGTAACATAAGGCAGCAAAGATGCAGGCCAACCCTGCCACCACAAAGGACATGGACAGCGCAGGACCTGTCTTGTATAGAGCGGCATACCCTGTAACCACGAATATGCCTGCCCCGATAACGCATCCGATTCCCAGGCTCGTCAGAGACCATGGGCCAAGCACACGCCTGAGCCGGTTTTCACCCTTCATTTCCTCGTGCAGCATGCTGAGCGTCTTTCTTTTGAAAAGATGGTTTGCCATAGGTTTCCCCCTTGAAAATGTGATATGCGCCGGAATTTCTATTCAATTATTGAAGACGGGATTGAAATAACAGGAACTCAAATTGATGAATTCTACACTTGTTATTAAAGATGTGTCAATACTATCTGCAAGGAGTGGAAACGTTCGCATTAAATATAGTTTTTATTTTAAACCATTCATTGCAATCCGCTTCTGAGTCGGTTATAATTCTCCGGAAACTGCTGAAGGAAAACATCAACCTTTAAGAGCGGGGAGGGACTGACCTATGAAAACCGAAAAAAAGACAATGGGCCGGAGAACCTTTTTAAAGACCGGCATAGGGTGCGCATCTCTTGCACTGTCTGACGGCCTCAGCGGCAACGTCCTAGGCGCTGAAACCGTAAATGAAAGCTCTTCCAGAAAAATGCCGACGCGCACCCTGGGCAGGACAGGATTCGCAGTGTCCATCCTCGGCATGGGCGGCAGCATTGATGCCTCCGGTTACCAGACCCTCCTGAGGGTGGGCCTCAACATGGGGGTAAACTACTGGGATTCCTCAAACAGCTATGGAAACGGAAAGAATGAGCAGGCTATAGGCCAGTTTTACGGTAAATATCCCGAAGACAGGAAAAAGGTCTTCCAGGCCACCAAGGCGTCCAGGACGACCGATCCTGCAAAAATGACCGAACAGCTCAATCTCTCACTTGAACGGATGCAGACCGACTATATAGACCTCTATCTTATCCACATGCTCCAGGACCCGGCATTGCTCACGCCTGAAATAAAGGCATGGGTTGAGCAGAAAAAAAAGGAAAAAAAGATACACTTCTTCGGGTTCAGCTGCCATGCCAATATGGCGCGCATGCTTTCCCATGCGTCAACCCTGGGCTGGATAGACGCCGTGACAGCCTCCTATAATTATCAGCTGATGAAAGATGATGACATGAACAGTGCCCTTGATGCCTGCACAAAGGCCGGCATGGGTCTGATAGCCATGAAGACCCAGGGCCAGAGGATCGGACCTCCCCAGAACATGCCCTCCGGCCGACAGGGGATGCCGCAGCAGGGGCCAGAGGGTCAGCCCGGGGGCCAGGACGGAGAGACCCTCGGGCCTCCGCCCGGGATGCAGTCCCAGGGCTCCGGCCAGGACCAGGATGACCTTTCGGCGATGAGCCACTTCATGGAGAAGGGCTATACGCTTGAGCAGGCAAAGCTGAAGGCAGTATGGGAGGATAAAAGGATATCAGTCTGCCTGTCGGAAATGACCAATCTGACCATACTGAAGGATAATGTAGAAGCAGCAGTTGACGGAGTGAAGCTGTCCGGGGGAGACAGGGAGGTGCTGGAGCGATACGCGGCCTATAACCGCCCCTATTACTGCCCTGGCTGCATGCGCTGTGAATCCGTTATGGGCCAGGAAAGCAGGATTGCCGATGTCCTTCGATATATGATGTATTATAACAGCTACGCTAAGACTGACGATGCAAGAAGGCTCTTCAGGGAGCTGCCCGAACAGGTAAAAAGCGGCATGGCGTCCAGGGACTATTCGCAGGCAGAGGTTGTCTGCCCCAACAGGATTGAGATCGGCAGGGCAATGAAAAAGGCGGCCCTTACGCTGGCATAATCCGGTTATGACTGTCTGTCCCTGTACTCCCTGTAGCCGAAGGCCCTGACCTCTTCTATCTCTCCCCCTTTCCGGATCACGGCAATGGAGGGAAGGCCGATCCCGTTGAAGGTGGTGTTTTTTACTATGCTGTAGAGGGCCATGTCGGCAAAGACGAGCCTGTCCCCGCGCCTGAGCGGCTCATCAAAGGAATAGTCTCCTGTCACATCACCGGCAAGGCAGCTTGGACCGGCGATCCTGCAGGTATATCTCTTCTCTTCCGGCAGGCCCGAATTCATGATGTTCGGCCTGTAGGGCATGAGCAGGACATCGGGCATATGGGTCTCCGCCGATGTGTCCATCACGGCGATCTCCATGCCGTTTCTTACAATATCAAGGACGGATGAGATAAGGACTCCCGCGTTGAGGACGCTCGCCTCGCCCGGCTCCAGGTAGACCTGCACCCCGTACCTCTTTTTAAAGGAATTGATGAGCCTGATAAGCCTCTCAAGGCCGTAGTCGTCCCGGGTCACGTGGTGCCCGCCCCCGAAATTCACCCATTTGAGCCCATTGATGTGGGGGCCATAGAGTTTTTCAAAGGACTTGAGCACCCTCTCGAGCACGTCTGAATCCTGTTCGCACATGGCATGAAAGTGCAGCCCGTCCACCATTTCGCTATGCCTCTGAAATCCGTCCAGGAAGGCCTCCTGCACGATCCCCAGCCTCGAATTGGGGGCGCACGGATTGTACATCTCCTCGGCAACCTCGGAATATCCGGGATTCACCCTGAGGCCCACCTCCACCCCGGCCTTCCTGGCCCTGTTTCCAAACCTCTCAAGCTGGTAAAAGGAGTTGAAGATGATGGAGTCGGAATACTTCAGTATCCTGCCGATCTCATGGTCACTGTAGGCCGCCCCGAAGGTGTGCACCTCCTTCTTGAATTCCTCGCGTCCCAGCCTGGCCTCGTTGAGGCCGCTGGCGCAGGTCCCGTCAAGGTACCGGCTCATCACGGGAAAGGTGGCAAAGGTAGCGTATGCCTTCAGGGCGTGGAGTATTTTACAGCCGGTGCGGTCTTTAACGTAACGCAGGATGCGCATGTTCTCTTCAATGAGCGTTTCATCGATTAGGTAAAGAGGGGTCGGGACAGGACCTGCGGCTGTTTCAAGGAACCTTTTGTTTGCCGCCGAAAAGGCCTTTTTCTTGGCCTTTTTGATGAGCCCGGTAAGCGTCCTCAATCCGGTTGTGTCCAGAGCTGCAAGGACCGTCTTCCGGCCGGCCCCGGGCAATGAATTATAGGCGGCAGCCCCGGATAGATCCTTCGCGAGAATCGCGCCTATTGTCATTTTGACCCTGTCCGCAGCCATCAGAAACCTATAAACCTCCTAATCTAGTCAAACTGGAACCGGAATTCCTCCCCCTCTTAGGGGGAGGCGAGGAGGGGGTCTTAATAGCAGAAAAGGAGGAACAACCTCACGAGACCCCACCTTAGTCCTCCCCTGAAAGGGGAGGAAATTTGAAAAGTCGAATTTCAAAAAGATCTCTGGAGACAATATTGATATCCTGACTTAGCTGCTATGGCAGCGGCTCGTGCTCAACGACCTGCCAGGGAAGTCCGTATTCATTGAGGGCCTCCATGAACCTGTCGGGATCGAGCTGCTCCATGTTGAATACGCCGCTCCCCTGCCATATGCCGGTCATAACCATCATGGCTCCGATCATGGCCGGAACTCCGGTGGTATAGGCGATTGCCTGGGTGCCGGTCTCCTTGAAGGCCTCCTCATGGTCGCAGACATTGTAGATGTACCGCGTGATGGTCTTCCCGTCCTTTATTCCTGTCATGAGGTTGCCGATGACGGTCTTCCCCGTATATTTCGTCCCCAGGGAGGCGGGCTCCGGAAGCAGCGCCTTGAGGAACTTGACCGGGACTACCTTGCATCCCTCGTAGTCAACCTCATCGATGCGCGTCATGCCCACGTTGTTCAGGACCCTCAGGTGGGTGAGGTAATTCCCTGAGAAGGTCATCCAGAACCTGGCGCGCTTCAATCCCTTTACATTAAGAACCAGGGACTCCAGCTCTTCATGATAGAGGAGATAGCTGTCCTTTTCCCCTGCCACCGGGTAGTTAAAATTGAAATGAACGCTGCCTTCCTCGATGATGGCGGGAGTCTCCACCCATCTCCCCTCTTTCCAGTGGCGCACAACCTGGGTTACCTCACGGATGTTGATCTCGGGATTGAAATTCGTGGCAAAGGCATGGCCGTGGGACCCGGCATTGCAGTCCAGTATGTCCAGGCAGTTTATCTCGTCAAAGATGTGCTTCAGCGCATAGGCGGTAAAGACGTTGGTAACGCCCGGGTCAAAACCCGAGCCCAGGACCGCCATGATCCCCTTCTTTTTAAACCTTTCCCGGTAGGCCCACTGCCAGCTGTATTCGAAGTGCGCCTGATCCTGGGGCTCATAGTTGGCCGTGTCAATATAATGAACGCCCGTCTGAAGGCAGGCATCCATGATGTGCAGGTCCTGGTAAGGCAGGGCGAGATTCAGGACAACGTCGGGGCTGAACCTGCTGATCAGTGCGGCAAGCTCGGTGACATTATCGGCATCGACCTGAGCGGTCTCAATGTCCCGTCCGTATCTTTTCTTGATGTCCTTTTTGATCGCCTCGCACTTTGAGATGGTCCTGCTCGCGACCATGATCGACCTGAAGACCCGGGGAACCTGGGCGCACTTGTGTGCAGCCACGGTTGCCACGCCCCCTGCGCCTATTATCATTATTCTTCCATTGTTTTTTACGCTATCCATAACGCTCTCCTGGACATAATCTGTCCGAGTCAATATAGCTCAAAAGGGTGTAGATCAGCTTGGCGGCAAGAAAATCGGGCGCCCTGTTGTCCGAGGGGCAAAGCTCAACAACATCAAAGCCCACGATCCGTTTTGACTTCGAGACGGAGCGAAGGAGCTTCAGGACCTGGTACCAGCCCAGGCCTCCCGGCTCGGGGGTCCCGGTTGAAGGCATTATGCCCGGATCAAACACGTCAAGATCGATTGTGATGTAGACCGTGTCCGAAAGCAGGCCCACGGCGGCGTCTATCCATTTGTCGGAGTCATGTATTGCATGTGCAAAAAACAGCCTCCTGTCGTCGGCATTGGGCCGCTCGGAGGCGTCCATGCTCCGGATGCCCACGGATACAATGTTCCGGGTATATTCACGGGCGCGGGCGATGACGCAGGCATGATTGTAGCTGCTCCCCTCGTAGGAATCCCTGGAATCGGCGTGGGCGTCAAGATGCAGTATGCTGAGGTCGTCAAAACGACCGGCAAAGGACTTGATCGGGCCTATGGAAACGGAGTGCTCGCCGCCGAGGGTGACCACAAGCTTGCCGTCCTCAAGATAACCGGAAACCGCCGCAGCGGTTTTTTTAATGAGCGAGGGTGATGAGGAGGCAAGGATGGGTTCGGCGGTGTAGATGCCTTTTTCCAGCGCCCCGCTTCCGGTCTCTATGTCGTAGAACTCCAGGTACCCGGATGCCTCAATTATCGCCGCCGGGCCTTTGTCTGCGCCCTTCAGCCATGTGCTGGTTTTGTCGAAGGGAACCGGCAGTATTACGGCATGTGCCCTGCTGTAATCAATGCTGCCGCGGGGCACTCCGCAGAAACCGGTGCGACGCCTTGCCATCTCATTCCATTATAAATACGGCTGAAGCCAGCACGGTGGTCCAGAGCCCGTCCTTGTTCCCCTCGGTTGACTGGCAGATCTGTTTTGTCTTGAATATGTGGCCGCTGGCCCTGTAGAACTGCTTGCGCTCATCCCACGCCTGGTTAGGATCAAAGGGAATGCCCAGTGTCGTTGCCAGCATTGTGGCTGCCAGGTCTTCAGCATATTCGCCTGAGACGGCGGCCTTCTCGCCGAAGCCATGGTGCTCGGATATGTATCCGTAGTTGGTGTGGTCGGCGGGGGTGGCAATCCCGATTGATGCGGAAACAAGACGGTTCGGCTCGTTTGTTTCATTTCGCGACATTACGCAGTAAGTGATCTGGCCGGCCCTGAGGAGCTTCGTGCCGGCTGCCCTTGAAAGGATTTTGCAGTTGGGCGGGAATATGCTCGACACGTAGACAAGGTTGCACTTCTCTATGCCGGCGCTTCTTAAGGCGACCTCAAAGGACGACAGCTTGTCCTTATGGACGCCTACACCTTTAGTAAGAAATACTTTTTTAGGGATCATTTTAATCCTCCAATCCTGTAGAATCCCACAAGACAACGTAGCTTAACGCGACTGCTGTGGCGGCAACTCTAAAGGTGGAGGAGATGGCTGTTATCTCTTTAATTTAGCGATTCCTCATCTCCCACCATCTATGATAAGAGCTTGCTTTTCCGGGACAAAACTGTATATAGATTAGCACTTGGTGTCAAGGGGAAAATGAACCTCCCTGTTCTTCAGGCGCGCAGGGGAAGGATAATGACATCCCAGGATAAAAGGTCATTTTAGGGTTCGCATCCTGTGCTGGCGTCTCTTTATCGCCTTGATCCTGTGCCCCTTTTTCTTGTGGGGCGGCAGTCTCCACCCTGCATGCTCACCTTCCGTCCCGAATATTATTCGGGGATGAAGCCTTTTGCCGCATTTCGAGCAGCGATAAATTCGATCTCCATCAGGTACAAGATCCTGCTGATCGCACCAGTCGTCCATACCCCCCTCTTAATCCGGGGAGTCTGTTCAAATCCCCGGTACCGGGTTCGAGCAATTATTTTTTTGTATCTTCCGTGCCTGCCTTCTCCACAACCCAGGGGTCATTCACCACGTCCCAGGTATCATAGGGCAGCGGCGGCTCCGGTATAAGATTATGTATATCGCAATCAGGAGATGTAAGGCTTAATGCCTTATAGGGCACCGCTGTCTGCCCGTCTTCCTTTCTTTTCGAGAAGTCAAGGGCATAGGGAGGAAGATATTTGGCCATATTATAATCCGGCTCCTCTGTCCAGCCCTTCCCTTCATAGGGAGTAAGAAATGTTGTATGAAAATCTAGGTTATAGATCTTCCACTCACCGTCTTCCCTGACGAAATCAACATGGTACTTGTCCCATGACCATAAAGATATAAGGGTATTATTCGGTCCATAGGCGGTTTCACAGCCGATGCTGCTGAACTGCGCCTTTGCCGTCTGGCAATCCTTTGCCACCTCGATAATCGGAGATACGACTTCATGGAGGTACAGCTTTCCGGTCAGGTCCTTCTCGGCCTCCTTCATCCAGAGAAGGAAGTGGTTTTCCACGCCTTCATAGCCTTCATAGATGGCCCCCCTGAATATGAGTTTTCCGCCCGGGGTTTTTTTAGCAAACAGCTCAACTGTTTTTTCCTGGTCGCTGGCGCTGTGGTAGGACTGATATCTGCTCATGATATTCTGTATCTGGACCGCGGCCTCCAGGCGCTCGATCCTGAGCTGCATTTCCTTGTCGGCTGCCGCCAGGGCTGCCTGCGAGGCCTTTTGCCGGCTGCAGCCGAAACTAAACGCAAGTAAAAGAAGAGACGCAGCAATTATTAAAAAAATCCCGGAACCTTGAAAAACCTGTTTTTTAAAATGCATTTCTTCACCTCCATAAATTATATTATTACAGGATTGTCCAAAACAATGATGCAATTGCTTTTGAGAGCAAATAAAGATGCTCTATTCGCTAAATATGTAAATAACGAACCTGGAACTGTCATTCCCGCGAAAGCGGGAATCCAGAGTTTGCAGTTGAGAAAACGCACTGGATGCCCGCCTTCGCGGGCATGACGAGGTATTAATGTTTTTCCTTAAATACTTAAGATAATGGTTCATATTTGTTTTAGGCAGTAATGATATTATTCCAAAGACCACTGATCCGATCCCCGGTCCCAGCTGAGGGTATAGACCCTGTCGTCATCGGCAATCACCCTGAAAAAATCCCTGTCCGGTTCCGCCCACCCGGATATGATACTCCGAACCTCATGCCTCTGATCATCGGCAGTAAACGATAATGGCCTTTCATTCTCTTTGTAACCGGAATAGGCAGTCACTTTAATAAAATATCCGGACATAATGAAAATGCTGCTCCTGCCAGGAGACAATTAAAATTAGTTATGCTTAATCAGAAGGACTTGAAAACAATAATCTCTTTACTGCATGTTGGTCAAGGGAAATAAAAGTATGGTTGACAGAACAGATGAGAGCTTAGCCGCTTGACGCTGTCGCGTCCAGTTTAATCGAAGATGAAACTATAACAAGTTGAATATTAACTTAAGATATCTTTATTATAAAATAGAGGGCCTAAAGCTCTCCCCCCCCTCTTAAGATAAGAGGGGGTTAGGGGGAGTTATAAGAAGAACAGGATACGTTAACGTAACCCCTCACACCTTCGTTAAAACTACGGTGTGCAGGCCCAGCCTCCCCTTGCCCTAAGGGGAGGTGAGACCATTCGCATTTGATTGAAGTTTCATAGAGGATAATGGAGCTGCCTTCTCCCGATTATTCTTTTTTTGCCCTTTTCATACAATTTTGATATAGGTACATCAATTTCAAAGGACAGGAATTTCCGGAGGGTAGATTTCAGTCAATGAGGAATAACGAATTAAAAATTTAGGAGGACATTTTTCTATGGCAAAAAAACTGCAATACGTATTTTCCCTGTTCATGATCACGACTGTGCTATCCTTCATATGCACATTCGGCGCATTTGCTGAAAACGCGCCAGGCGGAGCCCAGGGCGGGATGCCGGGTGGCGCCTCAGGCGGCATGCCCCCTGATGGCGGCGCCGGTGGAGCGCCTGGAGGCGGCCCCGGGGGGATGCCCGGCGGTGAAGGAGGCGCCC
>JBFYXR010000120.1:0-4524 GCA_041310455.1 Desulfobacteraceae bacterium
CCGGTGTATGTGACCTTGAAGTATCCTGACTACCATGTCGACTGGGACGAGGTGAGGGATGCGATAACCGAAAAGACAAGGCTCCTGATTATAAATTCTCCTCACAACCCTACCGGCGCCGTCCTGGGTCCAAAAGACATAACGGCCCTCATGGATATAGTGGCGAATACTGATATTCTCATTCTCTCCGATGAAGTATACGAGCATATCGTATTTGATGGGAACCGTCATGAAAGCATGGCCAGGTATCCGGAGCTGGCCCGGCGGAGTTTCGTGGTCAGTTCTTTCGGAAAGACGTACCATGCCACGGGTTGGAAACTGGGCTATTGTCTGGCGCCAAAACCCCTTTCAATTGAATTTCAAAAGGTCCACCAATTCGTCACATTTGCTTCAAACACTCCGGTCCAGTTGGCTTATGCGGAATTCATGAAGAAAGAAGATCCCTATCTCACCCTATCCCGGTTTTATCAGGAAAGACGGGACCTGTTTCTGTCCCTGATTAAAGACTCGCGGTTTAAACCTCTCCCCTGCAGGGGAACCTATTTCCAGATGCTCTCCTATGACGCCGTAACAGATGAGGGGGATATTGAATTCGCCAGACGGCTTACAACGGAATACAAGGTGGCGGCCATTCCCCCATCGGTTTTTTACTCCAAGGGAGATGACCATAAAGCGCTCCGATTCTGTTTTGCGAAGAAAGATGAAACCCTGATAAAGGCTTCGGAGAAATTATGTATGATCTAACGGCTGCCCTGATTTAAACGGAACTTATGTGGGAAGACATGTCATCCGATTACCTTTAATTTTCTTCAGGTATGACATAGGCAATACCCGGGTTAGCACCTGCAACCTCAGACAGCATTTCCGGAAGCTCAAGGTGTTTATTGACTTTATTAAAGAGACGATATGATGTCTTCGGCGTCCTGATATCTCCGAACAGCCTGCATCTCATATATTCCTTAATTCCGAACAAAACGACCATTATTGATGCTGCAAATTCAAAAATATTCATCCTGCCGAAATGCAGATGGAATAATTCCTTGATTTCCTTCAGCAGGAGTTCACTCTGGCGATTTTGAACAAAGATCGTCGATGAAATGAGAAAATACCGCATCATCTTGAGATTGTTTTTGTAGGTCCTCAGGCGCGCCCTGACGAGCTCGTTTTCATGGTTCAGGCAATACATATAACCGCCAAGGGTGGTTTTAATTGCCCTCAGCATGGATGCGCCGTTTCTGCTGTAATCTATCTCAAAGGCAAGACGCAGAAAATCTTCCGATTCATCCCTTGTAAAATGCTCATGCTTGAACCATATCTTCCCCTGGCCGTGCTGGGCCGCATAGGGGATGCCTTTCAGGAGCTTCCCCTGCTGTTCATAGTCGCTGTATAACTTTGTCCCTGGGATAGGCCCCAGCTCAGCAAATTGCAGGTAATCCGGTTTAAGGGAGGTAACGAAATCAATATCCTCCCAGATGGTAGTTTTATCATGCTCCTCAAGGAACAGGATGGAGGAAGCCAGGACGGCTATGCCCCGGGTTTTTATTTCATTGATAAGACTTGAAAAATCAGTCCCCTTGTTTTTAGCATAGATCTCCTTTTTTGATTCAACGCCGATCCATATGAACGTTACGCCGAGACGGACGAGGATATCCAGATCGCCAAGTTCCTTCAATGTCTCGGCAGAACTGAATATCGCGAAGGTAAAGTAGCGCTTATGCTTTTCCATCAGGTCCATCAATTCCAGGGCGCGGTCCTTCATCTTGAGGAAGTTCTCATCCAGTATCCCGAAATCGGTAATTTTTTTCTCATCCTCATAACGGCAGCAGAGGTCGAAGATCTCCTTACCTGTCTTCAGATAGGGCGTATATTCGCCGAAGAAATGTGAGGTGGCGCAGAAACGGCATTTGTTTGCGCACCCGACCCCGGTTATTAGTATGCCCGAATCAGGGGACCATGGGACGCCCATGACCTGCCGGTTGAACGAGCTGTACCCAAGGGGATGCCTGATTGGCCTGTCTATATTCTCCTTGAAAAGTTTTCTTAAAAAATATACGCCCTCGCCTCTGCAGATATAATCCTGATCGATCATTTTTTCTATGCCCGGGATATTTGCACCGTGACCGCCCAGAATGATCCTGGACCCGGGAGACAACTCACGGATGAGCCTGGCCATCTCCTTGGCCTTTTTAAAATTGGGTATAATGAAGCTGATGCCTATGTAATCATAACCCTTGCCCAGTTCCTTCTTGAAACGCTCAAGGGTTGGGAAATCCAGGACCGTCGAAGGCATTTCAATATTTTCAGCCAAAAAATAAAGCCCCTGACTTCCATGATTGAACCTGTAGGAGAAGATGCCCTGCTCTCTCGTAACCTGATTGTGAAAGAGCTCCATTTTGTTTGATTTTTCGCCATACTCATCATCTGCCGCATATGGTCCGAACACGGAAGTCAGTAATAATTTCATTTAATTTCCCTCAAAAAAATTAATCCATAAACAAACGCTCTCTATTGCCTGACGAGCCGGCAAAACCGGTTCGTCCTCTGCCCTGTGACCTTGTCCCTCGCCATGATTGTCCGGGGTTGTCCCGGCGGGTACTCTGCCGCTTCCGGCCTGATTCCTGATCAACCTTCGGCAGGTTATAATCAAAACCTGCTACCGTACAATATTTAGGCTTGTCACTGAGCACCTTTGTAATGGAACGTTCAACGAATTTGTCTTCTCCGGTCACAAAGGTAAATGCGTCGCCTGTATCCCAGGCGCGGCCTGTACGTCCGATGCGGTGCGTGTATGCAAGGGCTGTATCAGGGATATCATAATTAATGACATGTGAGATCCCGCGCACATCAATGCCACGGGCGGCAACATCCGTTGCAACCAGGATTTTATGGATTCCGTTGCGAAAACCCTCCAGGGCCTTCTGGCGTTTACCCTGGGTCAGGTCGCCATGCAGGGCTGCCGCTCCAAAGCCGGATTTTTCAAGCTGCTGGGCCACGGTCTTTGAACGATGCTTGGTGCGTGTGAATACAAGGACAGGTCCCGTTTCGGTATTTTCCAGGATATTTTTTAAAAGCGCGGTCTTTGAACCCTGTCCTATTGGATAAAAGGTGTGAGAGACGGTAGGCGCAGGACGCGTATCCCCGACCTGGACTGTTACGGGGTCATGCAGCACCTCCTTCGCAAGTGCCCTGATATCATCAGGCATTGTTGCGGAAAACAGGAGCGTCTGGCGGTTTTTCGGGAGATGCCTGATAATTTTTTTGATATCCTGCAGAAAGCCCATTTCAAACATCTGGTCGGCCTCATCAAGGACCAGGACCTCAATCTCCGACAAGTTGATTGTCCCCCGGTTAATATGATCCAGCAGACGGCCCGGGCATGCTGCAACGATATCAACACCTCTTTTTAGTGACATGATCTGCGGCTGCATGCTCATTCCGCCATAAATACAGGTGCTTCTTATTTTTGTCTTTTTTCCCAGCTTGCCTATGGCTTGATGGGTCTGTTCGGTCAGTTCGCGTGTGGGCGATATTATCAGCGTCCGGATAGATGATCGCTTGGGCGATTTCAGGAGATGCTGCAGGATCGGCAATACAAATGCCGCTGTCTTGCCGGTCCCTGTCTGGGCCAGGCCCATGATGTCGCGGCCTTCCATGATGGGGGGAATTGCCTCCAATTGAATCGGTGTGGGTGAGGCATAGCCCATTGCCTGTATGCCGGCAGTTATCTTTGTATCTAATTTAAACTTTTCGAAATTCATATTCTTCCTTATATAATTGTTATTATTGCTTTTTCCGGCTCTTCAACATGTCTTTACAGGAAAACGGATAAAAAAAGCCCATGGGTTTCGATAAAAAATCCCATGGGCTTTTGTTTTAACTGATCGGATTTTTATTTAGAGTCTTAACTGATACTCAATCGTATACTTGAAGAACAGCATAGTCGCCTAATTCAGATGTGTCAACATATATATTTTGAGTAAATGACGTAGGTTAAAAGATGAAAATAAAGCGATTCGCCTTTTGATCTGAGTCCACGATTTCTTACATCTGATGTGCATTGCCGTCGATAAGCAATTTGATATCCTTTCAAGACTTAAAATCGAGCGGACTTTTGGCTTCTTTTACAGTCCTGCTGGGTATGCAATGAGTGTAGATCATCGTGGTCCTCACATCGCTGTGGCCGAGAAGTGTCTGGATGGTCCGGATGTCGTAATTAGCCTGCAAAAGATGAGTGGCAAAACTGTGGCGGAAGGTATGAGAAGTGACGCGCTTCGTGAGTCTTGCATTGCGCACAGCATCATAAAGCGCCTCCTGGACATGAGTCTCATGCAGATGATATCGACGCAGTTCTTGTGCTGCCGAAACCCTGGTGAGGGCCTTTTGCGGGAAGAACCACTGCCAGATAAAGTCCTTTGCTGCCGAGGGATATTTCTTATCAAGCTGGTCATCAAGAAACACTCCTGCATATCCGGCCGTAAGGTCTTTGTCATGAAAAATTTTAACAACCTCAAGTTGGTAATAGAG
>JBFYXR010000122.1:0-12414 GCA_041310455.1 Desulfobacteraceae bacterium
GGCAGGGGCAAGATTTGCCACCACCACAACCTGCCTGCCGATGAGGTCTTTATCCGTGTAATGGCCGAGGATGCCGGCCATGACAGTCCTTTCCTCTCCTATGTCCACGGTAAGCTTGATAAGCTTTTTTGAACCCTTAACCTGTTCGGCAGTCTTTATCGTCCCGACCCTCAGGTCAAGCCGCTGAAATTCATCGAAGGAGAGGGTATCATCCTTCTTTCCTTCCTGTTCCTTTACCTGCTGTGTCTCCATCTTTTTTTCTATCCTCGGAAATAATTGTGGCGCCTTGGAAATCAGCCCTGAGGGGGGGAGCCCTCCCCATTCCCGGGCGTCTTCAAATGTAAGGTCTTTGCCGGTTTTCTTAAGCCCCAGGAAACCCTGTATCCTTTCAGATGTCTCCGGCATGAAGGGCCAGAGCATGACCGATAGAACCCTGATGGACTCAAGGATATTAAACATTACAGTAGAGAGACGGCCGGTATCGCTCCTGGCCAGGACCCAGGGGGCCGTTGAATCGATATATTTGTTGACCTTTCCGATTATCTCCCAGATGGAGATCAGGGCCTTGTGAAATCCGAACTCGGACATGAGGCCCGGATAGGCATCTACCACGGCAGCGATATCACTGATAAGCTGCCTGTCCACATCATTGACTGCCCCCTGCCCGGGGATTACATCCTTGAAATACTTGTTCACCATGGTAAGGCTCCTGCTCACCAGGTTGCCCAGGTCATTGGCCAGGTCGGCATTGATCCTTGCAACAAGCGCATCCTCATTGAATTCGGAATCAAGACCGAAGACCATCTCCCGCAGCAGAAAGTATCTGAATGCGTCAAGGCCGTAGACGTCAACAAGGCTGAGGGGCTTGACGACATTGCCCAGGCTCTTGGACATCTTGCCCTCGTTTATGTTCCAGTATCCGTGAACATTCAGATTCCTGAAAGGCTCAATCCCTGCGGATTTAAGCATGCATGGCCAGTATATGCCGTGGGGCTTGAGGATGTCCTTGGCTATAATATGCTGGGCATGGGGCCAGAACTTTTTGAAAGGCACTCCATCCGGATAGCCCAGGGCGGAGACATAGTTGATGAGGGCATCAAACCAGACATAGGTGACATAGTTTTCATCGAATGGGAGGGTGATGCCCCAGGTCAGTCTTGTCTTGGGCCTTGATATGCAAAGGTCTTCAAGGGGCTCCTTTAAGAATGAGATCACCTCGTTTTTATATCTCTCCGGCCTTATGAAATCAGGGTTCTTTTTTATATGGTCTATAAGCCAGTCCTGGTATTTGCTCATGCGGAAGAAATAGTTGCTCTCCTTTATAACAACAGGCTTTTCAAGGTGATCGGGGCATTTCCCGTCCACCAGCTCCCGTTCCGTGTAAAAACGCTCGCATCCCGGACAGTAAAGCCCTTCATAATCACTGAAGTATATGTCCCCATTGTCATTCACCCTGTCAAGGATAAGCCTCACGGTCTCTATGTGGGCAGGGTCCGTTGTGCGGATGAAATAATTGTTGCTGATATTTAATTTCGGCCACAGCGCCCTGAAGAGGCCGCTGATCCTGTCCGCGTATTCCTTGGGTGAACTGCCGGCCTTTTCCGATGCCTTGACAATCTTGTCGCCGTGTTCATCCGTGCCGGTAAGGAAGAAAGAATCCTTGCCGGTCAGCATATGAAACCTGTTTATAACATCCGCCACGATGGTTGTATAGGCGTGCCCTATGTGCGGTTCCGCATTGACATAATATATGGGTGTTGTAACGTAGAATGTGCCGGCCAATTGTATTATTTACTACCCCCTTCTTTGCTGTTTTCTTTCGGCGCCCCGTTTACCAGTATATCACTGTATGAAATCTCAATATCCTCTTCGCTGGAATCAAGGGATACTATGAATGTCTCCTTCAGGACGTTGTGCCTTACGATCTTGCCCTTGCCCCTTTTTGTCTCAACCATCTTTCCAACCTTCGGGATGTTTTTTTGCGCCTCGTTGTAATAGTGATATTCATAGGCAAGGCAGCACATCAGCCTGCCGCACATCCCGGATATCTTGGCCGGATTAAGCGAGAGGTTCTGCTTTTTTGCCATCTTGATGGATACCGGGGCAAAATCTTCGAGATAGGTCGAACAGCACAGGGGCCTGCCGCAGGTCCCTATCCCGCCCACCATCTTTGCCTGGTGGCGAACCCCGATCTGCTTCATCTCGATCTTTGTATGAAAATGCTGCACCAGGTCTTTGATGAGCTCGCGGAAGTCCACCCGTCCTTCCGAGGAAAAATATATTATTACCTTGCTTCCGTCAAAGAGACGCTCCACCGCGATAAGGGACATTTCAAGAGAAAGCCTTTTTATGCTGTCATAACAGAAGGAACAGATCTCGTTCTCTACCTGGCAGTTCTTCTCGTATTTTTCAATATCCTTCCTGTCCGCTATCCTGTAGACCTGCTTTAATTCCCGCTCCGGCTGGGCCTGGTCTTCCTCATGCGCCCTGGGCTTATCACAGACCAGGCCCAGCGCCCTTCCCTGCTCGGTGTTTACAATGACCCTGTCTCCTGTCTTGAGGACAAAATGCCCCGAGTCGAAGTCATAGATCTTTCCGCTCTTGCCTAATTTTACGCCTACTGTCTTGCCCATTTTATCGTTTACGCCTTTTTATAAAGTTCGCCCGGTGAATGCCACGACCTGAGAAGGCCCAGAAAGAGGTCTTCCATCATCAATCCGACATTCGGGTTTTTCATTAGATCCATCTGCGCCCTATCAAGGAGAGAAAAGCCCTCGATCAGGCTGTCCATCGGGGCATGCCCTGAAATGGACTTCAGCTTCCTGGAAAAGTCGGCATTGATCAGCATGCCCGCCGGTCCGTCGGCCTTCATAATGATCAGGTCTCTATACCAGGTTTTCCATATCCCTATCAATTCGAATAAGTCCATGGTCCCGGATGCGTCACGGTCCATCTTCTTTACATCCTGGGCATATTCCGTGGCAAGCTCCATGGCTGCTGTTTTCTGCATGCCCGGCAGATTGATGATATTCAAGATGGATTTCTGCCGATCTTCGAGATAATCGCCGGCAGATATCTTAAACGCCTTTCCCAGGCTTCCATCCGAGATGCCCGCTATCAAGGCCGCGGTTTCCTCAGCCATGCCTGTTTCTCTTGTGAGGGATTCCTTTACGACAGAGCGGGGCAGGGGCTTAAAGGGTATCTTCTGACACCTGGACACTATGGTCTGAAGCAGGTCCAGGGGCTCCTTTACCTTAAGGATGAGGACATTGCCAGGGGGCGGCTCCTCGAGTGTCTTTAAAAAGGAGTTTGCAGACTCCTGGTTCATGAGTTCGGCCCGGTTTATGACCACAACCCTGTAAGCGCCCTCCACGGGCCTGAAACAGACATCCCTGTTCAGCTCCCTGATCTGTTCGATCTTGATGAACTGTCCGTCAGGCTCAATAAATTTGAGGTCAGGGAAATTCCCGCTCACAAGCTGGCGGCAGTTCCGGCACCTCCCGCAGCCCTCCCCGTCTATGGGCTCCAGGCAGTTTATGGCCTGGCAGAAGGCCAGGGCGGTGGTTGTCTTTCCCACGCCCTCGATCCCCGTAAAGAGAAATGCATGGGGTATCTTTTCCCTGTCGATCACCCGTTTAAGAAAGGAAACAGCCGTATCCTGTCCGATAATCCTGGAGAAAGGTTTTATCTTTTTGCCGAGTTCCATAGATCAGGCTCTTATATTATTGTTTTTAAGGATTATTGCTCCTGCTTTTTAAATCTTCCGTATAGGGCATTATAACCCGGAATATCTCCTCTTCAACCTTGTCCTCCGGCAGTGCGGCGTTGATCACGGAGAAACGCTTTTCATTGCGTGATATCTGTAGGTATGCGTTTCTGACCTTTGTGTGAAATTCCATCTTTTCCCTTTCAAACCTGTCCTGTCCGTCCTCCATTGAGGCATTATTCCGTTTAAGGGCCCTTTCTATTCCCATCTCAGGGGGGCAGTCAAGGAGCAGTGTTATATCTGGCCTCAGGCCCTTTGTAACCTTGCTGTTCAGGGTCATGATAAGGTCCATGTCCAGGCCGCGGCCCGCGCCCTGATAGGCAACAGTGGCGTCAAAAAACCTGTCGCAGATCACCCATTTTCCCTGTTCCAGGGCAGGCCTTATTATCTCCTCCACGTGTTGCGCCCTGTCGGCAGCGTATAAAATCAGTTCCGCCATTGGCGACAGGTGGCTGTTCCTGGAATCAAGGAGGAGCCTCCTGATATCCTGCCCGATCCTCGTCCCTCCGGGCTCAAGGGTGGATATGAACCGGATACCGTTCTCCTGCAATCGTTTCGCAAGACGCTTTATCTGGGTGGTCTTGCCGCAACCCTCTATCCCCTCAAATGTAATAAACAATTCGTTCTCCGGAATCTAATAAATTATTTTAAGACCTGGCATCTAAAGCCCCAAGGTCTCTCAGGCGCTGGCATGGCGGGAGTATATAGGAAAAGCAATTCATAAGCAAGAAGGCTTGTAAACTTAAATTTCGGCACGGGACGCTGCGATACTGCGAAAATTTCTCAGGATAGAGGCTGCGGCAGGGGTTTCATTTAAATGATAAAAAGCCATCCCGACACCGTTGTCGGGATGGCATCATGGCTTTATCTATCGCATCCTAAAAAGAGAAAGATAAAACAACGCCGCCAAAAAACTCTCCGCCTGAGATCCCGAGAGAGTCTTCAGCCTTGTCTGATAATGGGAAAGCATAGGATACAGTCGGCGAAAGGCTGAAATACTTTGCAACCGGTATGCTTAAAGAGGCCGACAAAAGCCCGTCCTGCAGACCGCTGTATTTGTCATCGGTGCCTGCCTCGACTATCTCATCATCGTTTGATATATAGTATCCGAATGCCCCTGAAAGGCTCAAGGCTACTGCATCAGTCAGACTGATAGAGTGAGACAGGCCCAGGCTGAAATAATAGCCTGGAAAGGCCTTAAAATCCTTGTACATGATGAGTGTGGGAGTCAGTATTGTGGCATAACTGGTCTTAAGATAAAATTCCTGCGTATCATCTGCGCTGTCAAGTCCATAGTAAATGTAGCCTGCGCCAAGGCCGAAAGGCCCTTTGCTTGTATCATAGGAGACGGTAAGATCCGTCTCATTCAGTGCTGCTCCGCCATCTGCCGGGCTCGTATCCAGGTTGCCCCATGTGTTGAAGCCGAATCCCTTATATGCAAGGGTCATTGAGGGTTGCACTATTAGGCTCCCATCGCTCAGTTCATATCCTCTCCACATGTATTTACTGAGAAACGACATGCTGCCGGAAGCAGTCGGGCTTTCCTCCTCCGCCCATGAATAAAAGGCGCCTCCGAACAGGACCATTAATATATAAATACACATACTTGTTTTTCTGAGTCTCATTTTTTCCTCCAATTATGATGATAATTTCTGTTATTTGTTTTATTAAAAGGTTGTTGTCTGTAAAATATCAGATGGCCTCGGCTCCCTTCTCGCCTGTGCGAATTCGGATAACCTCTTCCACCGGCACTACAAAGATCTTGCCGTCTCCGATCTGACCGGTATACGCCTTTTCCCTGATAACCTTAATAACATCGGGCAGGATCCCGGCATCCAGGACCAGCTCTATCTTTATCTTGGGAACGAAATCCACATTGTATTCGGCGCCCCTGTAGATCTCCTTGTGGCCATGCTGACGCCCGAATCCCTTAACCTCGCTTACTGTGAGGCCTTTGACCCCCAGCTGCGAGAGGCCTTCTTTTACGGCATCCAGTTTGAACGGTTTGATAATTGCTTCTACTTTTTTCATTGTTGTATCTCCTTATCTAAAGCGTGTATCCTGTTTCGTTGTGCAGGCTGATATCCAATCCCTTTTCTTCATCTTCTTCAGTCACCCGTAAACCGATAACCAGGTCGATAAGCTTAAGGATTATGACAGTCATGACGAAGGCAAAGACCATGGTTACCGCGACGGCTATGAACTGTGTCCACAGCTGTCCAGGGTTTCCGAAAAACAGGCCGTCTAAACCCGCGGGGTTGATTGCCTTGCTTGCGAAAAGGCCGGTCGCAAGGGCGCCCCATGTGCCGCCAACGCAGTGTACACCGACCACATCCAGCGAATCGTCATATCCCAGCCTGGATTTCAGCATTATGCCGCCGTAACAGATGACCCCTGCGAGGCCGCCTATAATAATGGAAGAAACAGGGCCCACAAACCCGGACCCGGGGGTGATCGCAACGAGGCCCGCAACAGCGCCGCTGGCTGCGCCCAGGGTAGTGGGCTTTCCCCTGTGTATCTTTTCCATCAGTACCCAGGTCAATGCAGCGGTTGCCGAGGCTACATGGGTTACGACAAATGCGTTTGCCGCCAGACCGTTCGCCGAAAGGGCGCTCCCCGCATTAAACCCGAACCAGCCGAACCAGAGTATGGCCGCGCCTGTTATTGTCATGGGGACATTGTGCGGGATGTAGGGCGTGCTGCCGAAGCCCTTCCTCTTTCCTATTATTATCGCGGCCGCAAGCGCGGATATGCCCGAGCTTATGTGTACAACCGTGCCGCCGGCAAAATCCATTGCACCAAGCTTAAGCATCCATCCGCCTATGCCCCATACCCAGTGGCATATCGGATTATATACAAGCGTGGCCCACAGAACCGTAAAGATCAGGAATGCGCTGAATTTCATACGCTCGGCAAAGGCGCCGGTAATGAGGGCGGGGGTGATAACGGCAAACATGCATTGAAAGATCATGAAGGCCAGGTGAGGGACAGTCGTTCCGTAGCTCGCGCTCGGCTCCATGCCCACGCCCCTAAGGCCGATCCAGTCCAGCCCGCCTATGATGCCCCCGTGGTCAGGGCCGAAGGACATTGAGTACCCCCAGAGCACCCACTCAACCGAGATGATGCCGAGGATAATAAAACTCTGCATAATGGTCCCGAGGACATTCTTGTTCCGGACCATGCCGCCGTAAAACAACGCAAGCCCAGGCGTCATCAGCATTACAAGGGCGGCTGAAATTATTACAAAAGCAGTATCTCCTGTATTCATAGCTATTCTCCTTTAGATTTGGATTTATTAAACAGATGAAATGAAATCCGAAACATCTCAGATGAAATAATCAGCTGTTTGACTATCATTATGAGCAATGTCCATGCCAGAGGGCCAAAAGGCTTCATGCGCGGCCTATTGTGTTGTTATTGCAGACAATTATAAGGCTGGGGGAAAGTCACGTGAAAATATTATTGCTACAATATTGTAATTATGGGATGCATGTTATTCATATTTGTATTATTTCTCATTCCGGGAACAGGAGAAAAACCCTCGCCTCTAGACGAAGATTTCAGCTCGATTGTAATATGGATCATTATCGTCGATCAATTAAATTGGAGATGATATTTAAATGAAGGATTGACTTGGTCCCAGAAATCCTTTTAAAAGGATCATCAGGAAAGGATCTGCCCGATATATAATGTCATGGACAAACAAGGAGATATGAATGCGCACACCTGAATGGCTCACGGCCTTAACATTCTCAATGGCTGCGCTCATTGTTACAGGCTGCAGCTTTAACCACCCAAACAACATGATCAGGATAGTCGATGTAAGGCAGGGCACCTCCTACACCTGCGGGGTATCCTGTGCCCAGGCCATACTTAACTATTACGGCATATACATAAGAGAGGACCTGCTATCTGAAGAGTTCGGGACAACAGAAGATGCCGGGACGTCTCCGGCTCAGCTTGTATCGGGGTTTGAGGCCTATGGCCTGTCTGCTGCAATAAAGGAAAATACCACACTGGATGACCTAAGAGAAAACATCAATAGCAGGATTCCGACCATGGTTGCGATCCAGGCGTGGCTGGACGAATATCCCCCGCCGGACTGGAATAACAACTGGGAAGACGGCCACTGGGTCATAGCCATAGGCATGGACGATAAAAACATCTATCTTGAAGATCCTTCATTATTGGGGTCGCGGGGATGGATGACTCAAACGGACTTTCTTGCCCGGTGGCATGATTACACAGGCGCCTCACCCTGCTGCGATCCCGAAGACAGGAAGTGGGTACATTTGAGCATCTCCGTTCAGGGGAAATCATTTAAAGGCACTTCATACGACCACATAGATTAATGCTGTTGTTCGCTTATATGCTTTACTGCCTTGCAGGAGCAGCATCTTCCGGCTATTTAGAGGCTTGGGCCGTGATTGGAATTTATGGCGGACATGCGTTCTGAAAGCAGATTTTCCAGGCGGTCGCGCATTTCCGGGGAACTCACAAGGAGATTATTGAACTGGCCGCGGGGCAGAGAAACCATTATGCAGGGCGTGAGGGTTCGAATGCTTGCGGTGCGCGGCACATTTCTCAACAGGGCTATCTCGCCGAAATGATCTCCATCCTGCAGGACAGCGATCTGTTCTGGCGCCTCACCGTTATTGCTCCGCAGAACCTGTACCTTGCCCCTCACGATGATATAGAAGCGGTCCCCCGGATCTCCCTGATGGATAACAAAGCGGTCCGCAGGGTATTGCTCCGTGACAAAGGCCTTAGCAACGCCTTCCAGCATGGCCTGATCAAGTTCTCCAAGCAACGGAATGGCGGCAAGGCGGACAGTGTCTATCTCCGCCCAATCGCCTCCCTGGGACAGGGAAAAACCGCTCTGTTTTTCCCACATTGCACGGTAAACAACCCCCTTGGCAATCAGTTCCCTGTGGGTCCCTGACTCAACAAGCCTCCCCTGGTCCATGACAAATATCCTGTCGGCATTTACAACCTGGGAAAGTCTGTGGGTTACGGTTATTACGGTGCGTCCCTTCGCGATCCGGCTGATTGTATCGTTTACAGAGGCCTCGGTCGTCGGATCGAGGGCAGAGGTTGCCTCGTCCAGGACAAGAATGCTCGGATGACGCAGGAGCGCCCTGGCAATGGCCACCCTCTGTCTCTGCCCGCCGGAGAGGCGCTGGCCCCTTTCACCCACGACCGTGTCATAACCCCTGGGCAGGGAGGCAATGGCATCATGGATTTCAGCTGCGCTGCATGCCGAAATGATCTCCTCATCGCTTGCGCCCGGCTTCGACAGGCGGAGGTTCTCCATCACACTTGTGTTAAACAGGAAATTCTCCTGCATCACAACCCCGGTCTGGGACCGGAGAGAATCCTGCGTGGTCTCTCTCAGGTCGTATCCGTCAAATAGCACGGAGCCCGATTGAGGGTCATAGAAGCGCAGCAGCAGCGAGAGCACCGTGCTTTTTCCTGATCCGCTTGAGCCTACGAATGCGACATAGCTCCCCTTGGGAATGGAGAATGTAACATTGCAGAGGTTTTTCTGGTCAGGACCGTAGGAAAACGTCACATCACAGAACTGTATGTCCCGCTCCAGCCGGCCCAGCGTGCCGGCATCCGGGCGGTCCATAACCTCTGGCTGCTGGCTCAGCAGGTCATCAATGCGCTGCATCCCCGCCGTTGCCAGCACGAAGTTCGGTAGCACTGAACTGAGGCTGGAAACAGCATAAGTCAAGTTCAAAAACAGACCCTGAAAGGCCACAAGGGACCCTATCTTGATTTGTCCCTGATAGGCCAGGTAGGCTCCGGCTATTATAACCATTAAATTGAACGCAATCAGCCCCAGGTTAGGTGTGCGTTCCATGAGATTGGCAAGGAAATTGGCCTTTCGGGAGACAAGGAGGTAATCGGCGATCTGGGCCGTGAATCGATCGATCAAAAGACGTTCAAGACCGAAGGCCTTTACAACCGGCTGGGCGGCTATGTTCTCCTGGACTGTGGATGAGATCTCGGCCTGTTTCCGTTTCATTTCATAACCGGACCGCTGGGCCCTCGGACCTATCAGCCTTGGCCCCACAAGGCACAGCGGAACGCCGATTAAGGCCAGGAGGGCAACCCGCCATTCAATAGCGAACAGGATTATCCCGGCGACGATTACGCCCAGTCCCGAATATATGCCCATGGGCACCCCGAATATCAGGGCGCTTTCCACGGTGTCCAGATCGGATGAGAACCGTGACATGATGTCGCCTATCTGCGTCCGCGAATAAAAACTCATGGACAGGCCCTGCATATGCCTGTACATCTCCATCCTGAGATCCGATAGCACATTGGCTGAAAGCCTGGCATAAATATAGTCGCGGCCCAGGGCCGACAGGGCAGACATAACACCAAGCACGACAAGCCCTGCAAGGACCCATATCAGCACGGTCAGGTTGCGAGGGGTTATGGCGTTATCGATAAGTATTTTGAGTGCAAGGGGCAGGACGCTCTCATAGGCAAGGTCAACCAACAGGAGGACGATCATCAGGATCACGATCCAGCGATAGGGGGCAAGCCAGTGGAAAAGCCGGCTGAATAGCCAGCGGAGGTTTCTGGGCTCTGTCTGAACAGGCACTTTTTCAAATCCCTTTCTGATTCAGTTCGAATCCCCGGTTTTCCAAATGTCGCCGATATACAGAGGTTACAAGGGATAGCGTTTTTGATTCAAGAATAGAAAGTAAGGAAGGGTGTGTCAAGAATAATCTGGGGGAGTGCCGGCTCCAATTCCCGTTTCCCATACAAAGAGGATAATAGGGGCAAAGAAAACATCTTCTTTTTCGTGAATCCTTTGGTCCGACAAAGAGGACGATGCACCAGATGAAAAGGTGACTTCGGGAAGGGGGAAGCAGTTGTTGAAATGAATTTCACAAAAACCTGTGCATTTGTGCATCAGAAAATGTGCGATTATTAAAATTGCCCCCGCTCTTTTTTATGCTGTTATTTTCTTTTTTTTCAAAATGCATTTTACTGCATAGCATGAGCTGCCCGTCAATCAAGGCTATACATCTCCAGGAATCTCTTTTCTATTATTCTGATTCTAAAAAGCTAATTTTGGCATTGATACTGCTATGTGTTTTTACAAACAACATCCTGCGGACCAACAATCTTAAACCATAATATGAAAGGAGACATAAAATGTTCGAATGTTTAAAGTCGGCTATTGTCTTAATGACTATGTCAGGGATTTTTATATTGCCATCCGGACTGAACGCAAATGAGCTGTTTTTTTCGGAATACATAGAGGGCACATCCTACAACAAGGCACTGGAGATTTATAATCCTACAGTTGATTTAATAGATCTTGCCCTGGATGATTACAGCGTCCGGTTTTATTATAACGGTAATACCGCACCATCCGGCATTTTAAAACTCACCGGAATTCTGTCTCCTGACAACACATATATTATTGCCAATCCAGGTGCTGACGAAGTAATCACTCATGTGGCGGATATTTTGTTTTCAAATATGAGTTTTAATGGGGATGATGCAATTGTGCTCTTTAAAGGCGATAGCATTATCGACGGTATAGGCAGGATAGGAGAAGATCCGGGCGTTGAATGGGGGGCCGGTCTTTTCAGCACACAGGACAATACTCTACGCCGTCGGCCGGATATAAAAACAGGGGATCTGAACCCCCATGATGTATTTGATGCTTTTATAGAATGGGAAGGGTTTTCCATAAATACATTTGACGGGCTCGGATCACATCAATTATCTGCTCCGGTCCCCGAGCCGGCTACTATGCTGCTTCTAGGGACCGGATTCATTGCGCTCGCCGGATTCAGGAAGAAGCGGGCAGCCAAAAAATGAAGATAAAAGATCAAAGCTGAAAGGAAATCGGTGCAGAGGACGGGACGCTGTTGAATAGCATTACTAAATAAAATTTGTCACCCCAGTCAACGACGTTCCACCTCACACCATTAGAGCCCCTCGTATAATTTTTCATTACAGGCTTTTCTTAAACGTTTAAAATGTGCGAGATCATCTGGATGGGAAAGGGCTGCGAGAGGTTTGCCATGTCTTGCAATCATGCTTGCTTGAACCTTTTAAAACAGGTTAATGATTTTCTTTATCCCCATGTAATCCCTTAAGCCTGTATGACATGTTCAACAGGCAGGTTCATTTCCCCATGGTATTCTTTCTGTTTCACAAATCGGGAGCATCGCTTGTGATTATGAATTTTATACAGTTCTTAAATTTTTCGAATGAGAAGAGTTTATTGATGACGCTATCTATTCCTCCTCAGCTATTTATTCGTTTTCGGGAAGCTGCTCTGCATTAAAAAAGGTGTCCTGATAATCCTGCGGGGTTTCTATACCGGTTCCTTTTATTGGGATGATATTTCCGGCAGCAATTTCTCTTAAGGCAATCACAACATCCCTGTTTTTTGTGCTGACTGTCGCTTCAGCGCCTTTTCTTAATTGCCTTACGCGTTTGGCTGCCATATGAATAATGGTAAATCGGTTATTTACCTTATTTAAACAATCTTCCACGGTGATTCGTGCCATGCTTTTCTCCTTAATTCAACGTTTGTTTATAAATGAGTATAATTTCGATCGGGATAAGATTTACTAATTAGGCATATTCTAACCCCTTTCCGTGAT
>JBFYXR010000126.1:0-3018 GCA_041310455.1 Desulfobacteraceae bacterium
TACTGCAATCCTCATGAATTAGAGGTGCATCATCTTTCATGGCCTCCAGAGGTTCGAATACCGCAGGCAGCACTTCATACTCTACATTGATAAAATCCAGGGCCTTCTCGGCAATCTCTGCGCTGACGGCAGCCACAGCCGCTACCGCATCCCCTATACAACGCACCTTGTCCGCAGCAAGAATTGTCTGATCACAAAGCTCGGGGAAGCGCCGCCACAGGCCATATCTGCCATCAGGAACATCCTTTGCCGTGAGAACCGCTTTTACCCCCTCCAGTTTCTCTGCCTCACTGGTGTCAATGCTGATGATCCTGGCATGCGGATATGGACTTCTTAAAAGTTTGCCGTAAAGCATGTTCGGTAAAACCATGTCAAAGGTGTATACTGCCTCCCCTGAAACCTTTGCCGGCCCATCCACATTTTTTGTCGGTTTTCCTATTATTGAATATTCGCTCATTTTGCCTTCTCCTCCGAGTTTTGCACTTGCAATCTTCCTGCTGCATCTCGTATGGCTTCATTTATCATATTGTACCCGGTACAGCGGCATAGATGGCCATCCATTGCATGCTGGACCTCCTCCCTTGTCGGGTCGGGATTCTCCTTCAATAGCGCATTAGATGCCATAATCTGTCCCGAGGTGCAAAATCCGCATTGGAAGGCCCAGTTATCAACAAAGGCCTCCTGAATCGGATGTAAATCCGCACCATTTTTCATGCCTTCAATGGTTAAGACCTCTTTCCCGTTTGCCTGCATAGCAAGTACGGAGCAGGATTTGACCGCCTTTCCGTCTATATTAACAGTACAAACACAACAAGTGCCGCTATCACAAGCCCTATGGGTTCCGGTTAACCTTAACTCATCCCTCAAGACCTGAACTAAAAGAAGCCTGGGCTCTATCCAGATATCGTAAGGATTCCCATTCACTATAAACTTCAACTGTTTTTTCACAGCTAACCTCCTTGTGTTAATAAAATGAAATTAAGCCTTCTCAGCTCTGGCTAAGGCTTCGCTCCCCACCCGCTTTATCAGGACCTTTACCAATTCTCTTCTATATTCCTCTGATGCCTGAATATCTGCGGTGGGACTGGCCTCCTCCGAAGCTGCCTGACCTGCCTCAGCAAGCAAGGCATCGCTGATCTTTTTACCCTTCAAGATATTCTCAGCATTTTTAGCCCTCATAGGGGCAGGAGCCACGCCGCCAAGGGCTATCCGGACATCACTGCATGTCTTCTTACCTTTATCAAGGGTAATTGACATCGCAACTGATGCGAGGCCGAGATCCCCTGCTATCTGGTTAAATTTAGTGTATTTAACACCGGTATTAGGCGGCAGAATCGGCACCTGAATCTCAGTAAGCAGTTCATCGTGCTGGAGTACTGATTCATAAAAGTCCACAGTAAAATCTTCAGCATTCACGATTCTATCTCCATTTGGGCCGGTCATCTTTAGCCTTGCATTCAGGGCAATCAGTACCGGAATTGGGTCTGCACAGGGGTCGGAATGGGCAATATCTCCGCCTATGGTGCCCCAGTTCCGGGTTTCCACATTGGCTAAATTTCCTTCCATCTCAGATAACACGCTGAACTCTTTTTGGATGATTGGTGATTTCTCGACAGCTCGATGAATGGTTAATGCCCCAATTTTTAGACCTTCTTTTTTATCGAATTTAATGTAATCCAGATCCGTTATGCCTTTAATATCAATTAGATATTTAGGCATAATTAACTTTTGCCTCATTATAATGAGTAAAGATTGTCCCCCGGCTATTACTTTACGTTCCTCCTCATCATATTGGGAAAGCAACGTCAGAGCTTCCTCAAGTGTTTTAGGGGCAAGGTACTCGAAATCAAAGATAATATTCTTCATTATAACTTGAACCTCCCTGGTGTAATAACTTTCATCACTTTAAGACTTTGTTTCTACTTAGGCTTAGATGCCTACGCTTTTTTACTCTGTACTTCCATAAGTTTTTTCTGAAGGTTACTGGTAAACTCTGCGCCTTTACTATCGACTTTGGCTCGCATTATTCTTTCCCCGAAGGTAGCCAATCGCCCCACCAGATTTACAGTGGATTTGTAGGATACCTCTACCTCATCTTTGGCCACCTCTGTCAGGTCAACTATGCTTTCCTGGGAAAAGGTGCCCAAACCGCCGAGGGCAGAGCCCCGTCCCACTGCCTTGAGGTGTCTGGGCGGCTCAACGTCGGCAAAGGTTTGGGTAAAATTGAGCTTGACGCTGATGATGCCGACCTTGTCCTTGATGATACCTTCCCAGGTCTTGTCATCAATGGCTACCATCTTTTCGGCGCCGGGAATACACGAAACTATTGTTCCAGGCTCAAGCAGGAAGTCCCAGACCTCCTGAATAGGTGCTTTCAAAGTGAATTTTCCTTCAATTAGCATTTTAAATTACCTCCTCTATTTCTTTAGTGATTATGGCGCATGTGTCTATAGCATTTCTTGTTTAACATGGTGTGTCTCAGATTTATTATTGCGGCTTAGCCCCGGGGCAGGAGAAGCAATGGTATCAGAGTTCTCTCCCGGTTTACATTGGTAGCCCCGGTAATCGCGGGAGCATAGATAGTAGTGTCTGGCCCTGTATAGGGAACATACTCTGCACAGGTTGCCAGAGAAAGGACATAACCAATTTTTTTTAGCCACTGACCGTTTTCTCCTCTTCTATTCCATTATAGTAACGGAGTAATCCCGCTATGACTATATGTCAAGAAAAAATAGATTACTTTCCAATAGTGTTTTTTAACCGTATAATCCCGATCCAAAGGGCCCCTCCCTGAGAAACCGGGGCTTAAAATTAATTAAAAGAGCCCCGGACCAAAGTCCGTGGCTCTTTATATAATCTACTTGGGCAGATCGTCCGGTGATTCCCAGTCCTTCATGCCATGCATCCATGGCGCCCGCTCCACGAATACATCATGGGCAAGCGGTGTCGGAGGATGCGATATCCACTTTGGATCAAATTCGTTCTTCACCTTCAACATATATATATGGTAATTGGGGC